>NZ_MKGS01000162.1:0-116630 GCF_002836905.1 Pseudomonas sp. 43NM1
GGTCTGGACCAAACGTGGTTCGATGAATTCACCGGGCTGAAACGGCCGGCCCCAGCGCATCGCCACCGGGTACATCCGGCCTTCGCTGCGCAGGATCGGCGCACCGTCGAGCAACCCGGCGAGGCGCTCGCCTTCCAGCGTCGCTGACATCAGCAGGATTTTCAGCGGCTGGTCGTCACGAAACAGTTCGCGGCCATTCAGGCTCAGAGCCAGCGCCAGATCGGCGTCGAGGCTGCGTTCGTGAAATTCATCGAAGATCAGCAAACCGACGCCATCCAGTGCCGGATCATCCTGCAAACGCCGGGTGAGAATGCCTTCGGTGACCACTTCGATGCGCGTGTTCGGCCCGACTTTGCTGTCCAGCCGAATGCGATAACCGACGGTTTCGCCGACCTTCTCGCCGAGCTCACTGGCCAAGCGCTCCGCCGCCGCCCGCGCCGCCAGCCGCCGTGGTTCAAGCATCAGGATGGTCTGCCCGGCAAGCCACGGCTCATGCAACAAGGCCAACGGCACGCGCGTGGTTTTACCGGCACCGGGCGGCGCTTCGAGCACCGCTTCGTGGCGCGTCGCCAAGGCTTCACGCAGCGCGGGTAAAACTTCATCAATCGGCAGAGAATTCATGCTGGCTCCACAGGGCGTGCCCACAGTAAATTGCGAGTCGCAATTTCAGCCCGAAGGGCCGAACCGCAAAAAAATTCATTGGCCTTTACACGTTGTCGATCTGAAAAAAACAACTTCAATCCTCAGCGATTGCACTAGGGGTGAGACGCGGGCGCAATTTACTGTGGGCACGCCCTGCCGCCGCGAGTATAACGGCGAACTGCCAAGTGTTCGTTGCGGTCCTAATTCGTATCGACGACGCTTCGTTTCCAGATGACTCAGGAGATTTTTTCCATGCGTATTCCTTTTCGCCTGATCGGCGGTGTGCTGGTCGCGACCTTGCTGACCCAAGTCACCGCTTGCGGATCGATTTTCTATCCTGACCGGCGTGGCCAGATCGACGGCAAGATCGACCCGGCGATTGCCGTGCTCGATGCCGTCGGCCTGCTGTTTTATGTGATTCCCGGGCTGATTGCGTTTGCCGTGGACTTTGCCACTGGCGCGATTTATTTCGAGCCAGGCAAGACTGCGCAAGTGGCGCCGGAAAAACTCAAGGAAGCCATCGGCCCGGACGGTCAGGTGGATAACCGCAAGTTGCAGACCATTCTTGAAACCGAACTGGGCCGCAGCTTCCCGCTCGACGACCCACGCCTGATTCAGCACAAGGGCAGCACGCAGCAACTGGCGATGTTCGGCCTGCAACCTGCCGCCTGATTTGCGCACTTAAAGGACATGCCGCAGCTATGACCACCAGCCTCGAACACGCTCGCCTGCTGCGATTGGCGACCCGCGCCTCAGTGGCGGTGGCTTGCACGTTGATTGTTGCCAAAGCCATTGCCTGGTGGTTGAGCGGCTCGGTGAGCATGCTCGCCGGGCTGACCGACTCGGCGCTCGACGGCATCGCCTCGTTGCTCAATTTGCTCGCGGTGCATTACGCCTTGCGCCCGGCGGATGACGATCACCGTTACGGCCACGGCAAGGCTGAATCGTTGTCGGGCATGGCGCAGGCGTTGTTCATCGGTGGCAGTGCGGTGTTGATCGCGTTTCACGCGTTTGATCGCTTGCAACATCCGGAGCCGGTCGGCGCGCCGTGGGTGAGCATCGGCGTGATTGTTTTCTCCCTGGCGCTGACCGTGGCGTTGCTGATGTTGCAGCATCGGGTGATCAAGGCCACTGGCTCCAACGCCGTGCGCGCCGACTCGCTGCATTACCGTTCCGACCTGATGCTCAACGGCAGCATTTTGCTGGCGCTGGTGCTCGCCGGGTTTGGTTTCAACCAACTGGATGCGTGGTTTGGTCTGGGGATTGCCGCGTACATTCTCTGGAGCGCGGTGCAGATCGCCCGGGAAAGTTTTGCCGTGCTGATGGACGAGGAGCTGCCGACGGACGTCAGCCAGCACATGCTCGAATTGGCCTGCGCGGTGCCCGGCGTGTTGGGCGCGCATGACCTGCGCACACGGATTTCCGGTAATCACTGGTTTGTGCAGTTGCATCTGGAGTTGCCGGGGGAACTGACGCTGTCAGTCGCCCACGGCATCAGCGATCAAGCCGCCGAGGCGATTCATGCCGCTTACCCGCGAGCCGAAGTGCTGGTGCACGCCGACCCGCAGGAAGTGGTGTTGGCCGCCAAGGCTCAGAACGTCACCTGATAACCGCGACTGGCCAGGCAGTTGCCCTGCGCCTGTCGATAGGCCTGCACCACCGATGGATCAGGCTGATACGTGGCGGTTTGCGGGTTGAAGCCACTTTGCTGCGTCGCGTATTGCGAGCACTCGTAACCGTCCTGGGCGACTTGCTGCGGCGACTGGCCATTGGCCGGGTACGCCGTCACGTCGATCCCAGTGCTGGTCGGTTGCTGCGGCGCAACGCCGACCGGCGGCTCGACCACCACGTAATCCTGAGTGCTTTGCTGGTAGGCGTAATACGAACCGGCGGCAAGGAACAGCAGCGCGCCACCGACCCACACTTCGCGCGCGTAATCGGGCATGTATTGCACGCGAATCCCGCGCGGCGGCTGCACCACCACATAACGCGGACCTTGCGGGCGATACCAGTAGCCGCCGGAATAGTAGTAATCCTGGCCACGGTACGGCACGCGGAAATCGCGGTCCGGGAAGCGGTCGACCATCTGTCCGGGGCGATACTGCGGGCCCGGTCCCCAACCGTTGCCGTGGCCAGTCGGGCGACCTACCCAACGATAATCGTCGGGACGTGAACCAGGGCCGCCAGCCTGCCAATGCTGGTTGTTATCGTTGCGCCGCGGGATGTCCTGATAGTAACCACGGCGCGGTTCCTGGGTCTGGCGCACGGCGTCGGGCCGGGGCTGGATCGGCAGGCTGTTGGCCGGCAGCTGCGGCGGTGGCGGCGCCGGGCGAACTTGCGTATTGGCATCCCGTGGGCCACGGTTCTGCCATTGGCTGTTCTGGTTATGATCGTGGTTCTGGTTCTGACCGTCGTGCTCGAACTGGCGGCTGTTGTCGCCACGAATAATCTGGTTATTCTGCGGTCGCGGCTGATTCTGCTGCTCACCACCACGGCCCTGATTGTTACCCTGCTGCTCCGGCCCGCGCTGTCCACCCTGCGGGCCGCGACTTTGCGGGTCATCGGCGAGCGTTTGCGCGCTGACACTTACACACAGCAAACCAACACCGGCCAAACGCCAGATGCGCGACTTCATGCTCTTCCTCACTGCGGGTTAGGACCTGTACGTAAGACTGGGAAAGCACAGGCTCGTTCTGCAACAGGTTATCAGTCACGCAACTTATTTATTGAGCGCTGATTGGCTCAACGTCCTGCAATAAATCGCGGGCAAAAGAAAAGGGAGACCCGTCGGCCTCCCTTTGAGAACTTCGTCCGTGCTCAACGCTTTTGACGTTGGCTCACCTCACGCCGTCTTCTGGACAGTGTGTAGCTCGGGGGCCGGCGCATCCCCGGTGGGGGCTGGCGGCCGCAGCTGGCCTGATTGGGCGAGCCGCTGTGGACTGTTTGTCCGAGCAGTGATTCTGGTGTTAAGAATAGGCTCGAGGCGCTGGCACAGGATTGCGAAGATTGCTGAATTAAACATCACTTGCGCAATTTTTAACCCTGGATAGATAATCCGCCGCAATAGTTACGACAAAGGACTGATTGATGAGCAAACTCGACCGATACGACCTGAGCATTTTGGCGGAATTGCAGCGTGACGCGCGCATTTCCAACCAGGAGCTGGCCGAACGCATCGGCCTGTCGCCTTCACCCTGCTCGCGCCGCGTTAAACAGCTGGAGGACGACGGTTACATCTCGCGTCAGGTCGCGCTGCTGGACCGCAAGATGCTCGGCCTGAGCCTCACGGCGTACGTGTTGATCGGCATGGACCGGCACACGCCCGAGCGTTTCGAGAACTTCGAAGCGGCGATCCGCACCTTGCCACAAGTGCTGGAATGCAGTTTGGTGACGGGAATGGATGCCGATTACCAGTTGAAAGTGGTGGTGCCGGACATGGATCACTATCAGAAACTGCTATTGGGGCATTTGACCCGGATTGAAGGCGTGACCAGCGTTCGCTCGAGTTTTGTGTTGAATCAGGTGTTGAACAGCACCGAATTGCCGCTGACCCATCTGCGCAGTTAATCGTGGCGAGGGGGCTTGCCCCCGTTGATCGTTCCCAAGCTCTGCATGGGAACGATCAGCTTCCCGACGCAGGTCAATGCCCCGCGATCAGCGCATGGCGTATACTCGCCCCCGCCCTTTTAGCCCTGCCCGCGCTGGAGATGTTCGATGGATCCTGCACTATTCGAAGAGTGGATGATGACCGGCCTGGTCACCATCCTGATCGGTTTCATGGGTTTCATCGTCTGGGATCTGGCGAAAAAGTCCAAGGCCGGCAAGTTCGGCACGTTCATTCTGTTCTTCGTGCTGGGCCTGGGGATTCTCGCGTTCATCATCAAAAGCGTGGTTATCGCCTACATAGAAAACGGCTCGTCATAAGCGCGCCGGCACATCCTTCCACTGGCCCTGATCGAGCCCATCGATCGACCAGTCGCCGATTTTGACCCGCACCAGACGCAACGTCGGCAAACCCACCGCCGCCGTCATGCGCCGCACCTGCCGATTGCGCCCCTCACGAATCACCAGTTCCAGCCAACTGGTCGGCACGCTTTTGCGAAAACGCACTGGCGGGTTGCGCGGCCACAGCTCAGGTTCTTCAAGCTGCCGTGCCTCGGCGGGCAAGGTCATGCCATCGTTCAGCTCGACGCCATCACGCAAGCGCTGCAACTGCTCGGCGCTCGGCTCGCCTTCCACTTGCACCCAATAGGTCTTGGCCAGTTTGTGTTTCGGGTCAGCGATGCGCGCCTGCAGTTGTCCGTCATTGGTCAGCAACAGCAAGCCTTCGCTGTCACGGTCCAGGCGCCCGGCCGGGTAAATCCCCGGAATCTCGATGTAATCCTTGAGCGTCGCCCGCCCTTCGCCGTCGCTGAATTGCGTCAGCACATCAAACGGTTTGTTGAACAGGATCAGCTTCGGCTCGGCCGGCGGCGCTTTAGCAACACGGCGCGCGGCAGATTGCGGAGTATTCGCGCCAGGGCGGCGGGAAACGGGACGTTGAGGACGGGACATGGCAAAAGGAACATCTAACGGTCAGGGCTGCTAATGCTAGTGCCCCGACCGCCAAATGACCATGACCAACCGTTAGCGGAACGGCGGCTCGTCGAAGCTGCGCAGTTTGCGCGAGTGCAGGGAGTTGAGCTCGGTGCGCAACAGGTCCACCGCTTCGATGCCGATCTTCAAGTGCTGGCTGACCGCGCGTTCATAGAAAGCGTTGGCCGAACCCGGCAGTTTGATTTCACTGTGCAGCGGTTTATCGGAAACGCACAACAAGGTGCCGTAAGGCACGCGCAAACGATAACCCTGGGCGGCGATGGTGCCGCTTTCCATGTCCACGGCAACCGCGCGGGACAGGTTGATCAACGGCCGTTCCTGGGCCCAGCGCAGTTCCCAGTTGCGGTCGTCGTAGGTCAGCACAGTGCCGGTGCGCAGGCGTTTCTTCAGCTCGTCGCCCTTCTCGCCGGTGACGTTGGCCGCTGCTTGTTGCAAGGCCATTTGCACTTCGGCCAGCGCCGGGATCGGGATGTTCGGCGGCACCACACGGTCGAGAATCCCGTCGCGGCGCATGTAGGCGTGGGCCAGCACGTAGTCGCCAATGGTCTGCGACTGCCGCAGGCCGCCGCAGTGGCCGATCATCAGCCAGCAATGCGGGCGCAGCACGGCCAGGTGATCGGTGATGTTCTTGGCGTTGGACGGGCCGACGCCGATGTTCACCAGCGTCACGCCGTGGCCATCGTTGGCGATCAGGTGATAGGCCGGCATCTGGTAACGGTGCCAGACCACGCCGGCAGCAATCGCCGACGCCTCGCCATGGTCCATGGTTTTTTCGATGATCACGTTGCCCGGCAACACCATGCGCACAAAACGCGGATCGCTGCGCAACTGCTCCAGACCGTGGACGATGAACTGGTCGACGTAACGGTGGTAGTTGGTCAACAGAATCCACGGCTGCACATGACGCCAGTCGCTGCCGGTGTAGTGCACCAGTCGGCGCAGGGAGAAATCCACACGTGCCGCATCGAACAGCGCCAGCGGCAGCGGATCGGTGTTTTCCCAATCGTAGAGGCCATCGGCGATGCCATCGGTGGCGGCGGACAGGTCGGTACTCGGGAACACCCGCGCCAGCACCGCAGCGGTGACGCCGGAACCGGCCAGCTCATCGCCCTGCTCGACCACGTACGGATACGGAATGTTTTGCTGGCTGACGCCGACTTCGACCGTGACGGTGAAGTCGTGCATCAACGGCACCAGTTGCTCCAGCAGGTACTTACGAAACGCCGCCGGATGGGTCACGGTGACGCTGTAAGTGCCGGGCAACTGCACTTTGGCGTAGGCGCGAGTGGTTTGTGGGACTTCGCCCTGGCACAGGTAGGTCAGGCGCAATTCGGGATAACGAAACATCGCACGCTGTTCGGCGTCGGGTTCGATACGGTCCTTGAGGTAACGCTTGAGCGCCTGATTCAGCGCAGAGGTTGCCTGCTCATGCAGGACGGCGAGCCGGTCGACGGCTTGTTCGGCGGTTTGAACAACAATAAACGCTTCGGTCACGATCAGCTTCCTGTGTTCTGACTTGCAGGCGTTCATCTTGCCTGCATCGTCGGCGGACGGGAACAGTGACGTGTTGATACAAATCGCCGCAATCAGCGCAGTCCCCTTCAGCACAAGCCCCTGTGGGAGCGAGCTTGCTCGCGATGACGGTGTAACAGGCGACTTTGTTGTCGACTGTCTTACCGCTATCGCGAGCAGGCTCACTCCTACAGGGGATTTGTGTTGTTTAGAGAGGTGGGGTTGAGCGCGCGACGAGCGCTTCGACATCCAGCCCGCGCGGCAACGCGCCATACACGCGCCCCGCCGAGCCGAGGCGGCTGGCGATAAACCCATCGCTGACCGCCGCGTTCCCCGCTTCCAGCAGCAGCTTTGCCTGCAAACCGAGGGCAATGTCTTCGGTCAATTGCCGGGCGCGGTACTGGATGTCGCTGGTGTCCTTGAACGCGCTGTGCAATTGGCTGATATGCGCGGCCAGACGCTTGTCGCCGTGGCCATCGCCGAGTTCACTGAACAGCACATCAAGCACGCCCGGCTCTTTCGACAAGGCGCGCAGCACGTCGAGGCATTGCACGTTGCCGGAACCTTCCCACGTCGAATTGACCGGCGCCTCACGGTACAGGCGCGGCAAGATGCTTTCTTCGACATAACCGGCGCCGCCCATGCATTCGGCGGCTTCGTTGATCATTCCCGGCGCGCGTTTGCAGATCCAGTATTTGCCCACCGCCGTCACCAGTCGGGCGAATTTGGCTTCGTGGCTGTCGTCCAGATGATCCAGAGCCTGGCCCATGCGCAAGCTCAATGCCAGCGCGGCTTCGCTTTCCAGCGCGAGGTCGGCCAGCACGTTTTGCATCAATGGTTGTTCGCTGAGCAACTTGCCGCCGACGCTGCGGTGCGCGCAGTGATGGCTGGCCTGGGTCAGCGCCTGACGCATCAAAGCGCTGGAGCCGACCATGCAATCGAAGCGCGTCATCGCGACCATTTCGATAATCGTCGGTACGCCGCGCCCTTCTTCGCCGACCATCCATGCCAGCGCGCCGCGAAATTCGACTTCGCTGGACGCGTTCGAGCAATTGCCGAGCTTGTTTTTCAGACGCTGGATGTAGAACTGATTGCGCGTGTCGTCCGGGCGATGGCGCGGAAGCAGGAAGCAGGTCAGGCCTTTGTCGGTCTGGGCCAACGTCAGAAACGCATCGCACATCGGCGCCGAGCAGAACCACTTGTGCCCCACCAGTTCATAAGCCTGACCCGGCCCGGCAGCGCCCACCGGAAAGGCTTTGGTGGTGTTGGCGCGGACGTCGGTGCCGCCCTGTTTTTCGGTCATCGCCATGCCGATAGTGACGCCGGCCTTGTGCGCCATGCCGACGTTACGCGGGTCGTACTCGGTGGCGAGAATCTTCGGCAACCAGTGCTCGGCGAGGTCCGGTTGCAGGCGCATGGCCGGGACGCTGGCAAATGTCATGGTCAGCGGACAACCGCTGCCTGCCTCGGCCTGACTGTGCAGATAAGTCATGGACGCGCGGGCGACATGCGCGCCGGGCTGCGGCTGGGTCCATGGCAACGAGGTCAAACCGTGCTCGACCGCCGTGCGCATCAACTGGTGATACGCCGGGTGAAATTCCACCAGATCGATGCGATGGCCATAACGGTCATGGCTGACGAACACTGGTTTGTTCTGATTGGCGAGGAACCCGGCTTCCATCAGCGGCCCGCCGGCCAGCGCGCCATAGGCGTCAATCCGCGACTCGGCCCAACCGGCGCCAAACCGTCGCGACCACTCCTGCAACGGCAGGTCGATGCGATAGAGGTTGCTGCCGTCCAGCGACGGTGGCTGGTTGGTGACTTCGTGGGTTTCGGCGAACTGATGCAGGTTCATGACGGGGTTCCTTGGGTCAGCCAGAGGGCCAGTTAAGCACCGCCCCTCGGCTGATCAAAGTGTCATAAGCGCCGAACTGTCGGCGCTTTCACCCTGCCTCGCTGCACAGCACGCGGCGATGCAGCGCGGCTTGCAGGTCTTCGAATTTCAGCGGTTTGTTCAGGAAATCAATCAGCGCGCCGCTCGGGCACTGTTCGCGGTCAACACTCGGGGCAAGCATGAACACCGGCAAGTCGGCACAACCCGGCACACCGCGAATCTGGCAGCACAACGACGCGCCGTTCTGCGCCGGCAACTGGCAATCGAGCAGCACCGCGTCGAAGCGCTCGCGTTCCAATAGCTGCAACGCAGTCGCGGCGCTGTCAGCGGTACGCACGCGAAAGCCGAGTTTCAGCAGCATGCCGCGCATGACCAGTTGATTGATGCCGCTGTCATCGACCAGCAACACCGTGCAGTCCTGCGGCAACCGCGAACGCGGCAAATCGCGGCTCATGTACGGTGCCGGCGCGGATTCGACCACGGGCAATTCGACTTCTATATCCAGTTGAAAACGGCTGCCGCTGCCCGGCTCGGAACGATGGGTCAGTCGGCCGCCAAGCAATTCGACCAGTTGCCGACAAATCGCCAGGCCCACGCCGAGGCCGCCATATTCGCGAGTCATCGAACCGTCGAGCTGGAAGAAGCGCTGATACAGAGTCGCCTCGCCCAGATCGGTGAAACCGATGCCGGTGTCGATCACCGCGAAGGACAGCGCCATCCGCCCGGTTTCCAGCGGTTTGCCGCTGACCCGCAGCGCAACGCCGCCGACGCGGGTGAACTTGATTGCGTTGTCGAGCAGGCATTCGAGGCATTGCGCGAGTTTGCTGCTGTCGCCGATCAAACGATCCGGCAGCCCGGGCGTGACATCGACTTTCAGATCGAGGGATTTGCCCGAGGCATTGCCGTCGAACTGCACGCGCAAGGCTTCGACCACACCGCGCAAACTGAAAGTCGCCGCAGACGCCTTGAGCTTGCCGGCCTGCAATTCGGTGAGCGTGAGAATGCCGTTGACCATGCGCATCATGTCCCGCGCCGAACCGGCGGCGGTTTGCTGGTATTGCTCCAGTTCCGGGTCCATCTCGACGGTTTGCATCAACTCCAGCGAACCGATCACGCCATTCATTGGCGTGCGCAATTCGTGGGTCAGGGTGGCGAGGAATTCGTCTTTGAGCTTGTTGCTGCGCGCCAGTTGCTGGTTGAGCACTTCAAGCTTTTGCCCGGCATCGAACAGCGTTTGCGCCTGTTGCTCGCGCATGGCGTTGATGCGGTCGGCCAGCGCCAGCGACAGCAGCGCCACTTCAATGGCCGAGCCGATCTGGCTGGCGTACATGGTCAGGAACACGTTCGGCAGGTAACCCAGGACCATCAGCGTATTGACGATGCCGCCGAGCAAAAACGCCGACCAGGCAATGATGAAATACCGCGCCACCCGCAAGCCGCGCAGCCAGACCAGAATACCGGCGGCGAAAATCACCACGGTAAACAGCAACGCCAGGGTCGTCGCCAACCGCAGCGCCAGCGCATAACTGGTCATCAGCGACAACCCGACCACTACCGCGCCAAACGCGATCAGCCCCAGCAACAAACGATCGAGCCAGCGACTGTGCTGGGCGGTTTGCAGGAAGCTGCGAGCAAACTGGCTGCCGAACAGCCCCGCGCAACCAATGAAAAACGGCGTCGCGGCGTTGGCCCACCACGGGTTGTTCGGCCAGAAATACTCGACTGCCGCGCCGTTCACTGACAGCTGATACAAGCCGAACGAGGCGATATAGAAGATGTAATAGAGGTAACTGGTGTCGCGCACGCTGAGGAAGATGAACAGGTTGTAAACCACCATCCCCAGCAGCACGCCATAGATCAGCCCGAGCACATAGAGGCGCACCGGCTGTTCTTCGAGGTATGCGGTGCTCGACCATAAAGTCACCGGCGCCTGGATCGAACCTTGGCTTTGCAGGCGCAGGTAAACGGTGCGCGCCTGTTCGGGTTTGAAGTTCAGATTGAACAGGTAGTTGTTCTGGCGAATTTCGCGGCTGTCGAACGGCAGCGCATCGCCGGTGCGGCGGCTGAGCTGATAGTCGCCGGCGGCATCGGGCAGGTACAGGTCGAGATGATCGAGCGGCGGATACGCCAGTTCGAGCAACCAGGTGCGGCGCGCCTCGGGGTTGGTCGGACGATAAAGCAGGTCGATTTTCAGCCAGAACACCGAACGCGAATAACCGGCGTTGAGCGTGGCTTTGTCGTGGGGTTTGAAGTTTCCGGCAGCGTCTTGCGCGCGAACATCGGCAATGGTCGCCTGACCGTCCGCGTCCTCGAACACCTGCATGTCCCGACCCAGGGGCAGGCTCTGGGTGAACTCATCAAATTCAACGGCACTCGCCAGGAGGGGCAAGCACAACAGCAACATCAGCAAATAGCGCATTTAAGCCCCAGCGTGGCCTGTCCGGTCCTGTCAGGAAGCCCCCCCATTCCTTTTGAGTAGACGTAAAACCGGTAATACCTGTTATTAGTTTGGATCCACTCTAGCATAGCCGTTGATGGCCATTGAGCACCATTGAAATTTTTCCTACAAGGGCTCTAGCACGGGCGTTCCAGCGCTATGCATTGAGATAGAGCCGTCGGCATGCCGCCCGGAGTTCGCTTGGGTATGTAGCAGCTGCCGAGGTACGAGGCTGCGTTCGGCTGCGAAGCAGTCGTGAAATCAGGCGATGCGGTGTATCAGGAAGACCGCGTGCTCAGGTTTGACGACTGCTGCGCAGCCGAACGCAGCCTCGTGCCTCGGCAGCTGCTACGGGGTGCTTTGCCGTTGCTACTGGGCGCTCATGACTCGCTGGTCGTCTGGTGGTAAGCTCGCGCACCATGAATATCTACAGCTCTCGCCCCGTTGTCCTCTGTCTCTCCGGCCACGACCCAAGTGGTGGCGCCGGCTTGCAGGCAGATATCGAAGCCCTGCTCGCTCAGGGTTGTCATGCGGCCCCGGCCGTCACTGCGCTGACTGTGCAAGACACGGTCAACGTCACTGACTTCCGCGTCCTCGACCGCGAGTGGGTGTTGGCTCAGGCCAATGCCGTGCTCAACGACTCCGAAGTCGCGGCAGTGAAACTGGGCATGCTCGGTTCGCTGGCCATGGTCGACACCGTGGTCGAGCTGCTCTCGGCGCATCCGCATTTGCCAGTGGTCTGCGACCCGGTGCTGCGGGCCGGTGGCGGCGGACGCCTGGGCAAGGACGAGGTCGGCTACGCCATGCGCGAACGCCTGCTGCCGCTGTCGATCATTGCCACGCCCAACCTGCCCGAAGCGCGGATCCTCGCCGAACTGCCTGAAGGCACCGCCGACGAGTGCGCGGAAAAACTCCTGCCGTTCGTCAAACACCTGCTGATCACCGGCGGCCATGGCGATGAGCTGGAAATCCACAATCGCCTGTACAGCCGCGACGGTCGCCGCGAAACCTTCACCTGCCAGCGTTTGCCCGGCAGTTATCACGGTTCCGGTTGCACCTTGGCCAGCGCGTTGGCCGGTCGTCTGGCCCAGGGTGAAAACCTCGCCAGCGCCGTGCAGACCGCGCTTAACTACACGTGGCGGACCCTGCGCGATGCCGAGCAACTGGGCAAAGGCCAGTTCGTGCCGCGCCGCTTGCCGCTGGATTTCTGTTCATAACGCTGGTTCGCCAATGCGTTCGAAACAGCTTGTTCGACACTTTGATGCGTAAAGCGCAGAGGCTTGCCCGATGAAACTACGTGGCCTGTACGCCATTACCGACAGCCAGTTGCTGGCCGGTAAATTCCTGTCCTACGTCGAGGCGGCGCTGGAAGGCGGCGTCACCCTGCTGCAATATCGCGACAAAAGCAGCGATGACGCCCGCCGCTTGCGTGAGGCCGAAGCGCTGCGCGAGTTGTGTGATCGCTACAAGACAACATTGATCATCAACGACGACGCCGAACTCGCCGCGCGCCTTAACGTCGGCGTGCACCTGGGCCAGACCGACGGCCCGCTGACGCCGGCACGCGCCTTGCTCGGTCGCCTGGCGATCATTGGCTCGACGTGCCACGCGCAACTCGAACTCGCCGAGCAAGCGGCCAAAGAAGGCGCCAGTTATGTCGCGTTCGGGCGCTTTTTCAATTCCAATACCAAACCCGGCGCGCCGACCTGCAGCCTCGACTTGCTCGACCAGGCGCGCAGCAAACTGCACCTGCCGATCTGCGCGATCGGCGGCATCACCCTCGACAATGCCGCGCCGCTGGTGGCCCACGGCGTCGATCTGCTGGCGGTGGTGCATGGCCTGTTTGGCGCCGAGAGCACGGCTGAAGTGACCCGCCGCGCCCGCGCCTTCAACGAACTGCTTTGCATTAAGTAGCTTAAAAATTCTGATTAGAGAGCCCAACATGTCTCGTTCCGAAACGCTGTTTGCCAATGCCCAGAAACACATCCCCGGTGGCGTCAACTCGCCGGTCCGCGCGTTCAAGAGCGTGGGTGGCACGCCGCTGTTTTTCAAACACGCTGAAGGCGCCTACGTCACCGACGAAGACGACAAGCGTTATGTCGATTACGTCGGCTCGTGGGGCCCGATGATCCTCGGCCACAGCCATCCGGACGTGCTGGACGCGGTGCGCAAACAACTGGAACACGGCTTGTCCTACGGCGCGCCGACGGCGATGGAAACCGAGATGGCCGACCTGGTCTGCTCGATCGTGCCGTCGATGGAAATGGTACGCATGGTCAGCTCCGGCACCGAAGCGACCATGAGCGCAATTAGGCTGGCCCGTGGTTTCACCGGCCGCGACGCCATCATCAAATTCGAAGGCTGCTACCACGGCCACTCCGACAGCCTGCTGGTCAAGGCCGGTTCGGGCCTGCTGACCCAGGGCGTACCGAGCTCCGCAGGTGTGCCGGCGGACTTCGCCAAACACACGCTGACCCTGCCGTTCAACGACATCGACGCGGTCGAAACCATGCTCGGCGAAGTGGGCCAGGACGTGGCGTGCATCATCGTCGAGCCCGTCGCTGGCAACATGAACTGCGTGCCGCCGGCGCCAGGTTTCCTCGAAGGTTTGCGGACTCTGTGCGACAAGCACGGCGTGGTGCTGATTTTCGACGAAGTGATGACCGGTTTCCGTGTCGCTCTTGGCGGCGCCCAGGCGCATTTCGGCGTGAAGCCAGACCTGAGCACGTTCGGCAAAATCATTGGCGGCGGGATGCCGGTCGGCTGTTTCGGCGGCAAACGCGAAATCATGTCGCACATTGCGCCGCTGGGCCCGGTCTATCAGGCCGGCACCTTGTCGGGTAACCCGCTGGCGATGGCCGCTGGCCTGACCACGCTGCGCCTGATCAGCCGTCCGGGTTTCCATGACGAGCTGACCGACTACACCAGTCGCCTGCTCGATGGCCTGCAGCAACGCGCCGATGCCGCGGGTATTCCGTTCGTGACCACGCAAGCGGGTGGCATGTTCGGTCTGTACTTCAGCGGCGCCGACGACATCGTGACCTTCGAGGACGTGATGTCCAGCGACGCCAATCTGTTCAAACGCTTCTTCCACTTGATGCTGGAAGGTGGCGTGTACCTGGCGCCGAGTGCGTTCGAAGCCGGTTTCACCTCGATTGCCCACGGCGAAACCGAGTTGCAACTGACGCTGGACGCTGCCGAACGCGCCTTCGCCGCATTGAAATAAAGCTGTGCCGCTGACGTTGGCGATTGCCAGCGTCAGCATTTACCTACATTTGCCGGTCTTTTCCTGTGCGTGTGCCGATAATCTTCCACAAACTGGACGATATATTCCCCACGCAGCAGAAAAACGAGTAAAGACTTTGTAAGGTTGGCCCTGCTTATTTCATAATGCGCGCTTATTGGATCCCTCGATGGGTCCGCGCGCCCTTCAGAGGTAAGTCGATTCCCATGAACCGCACCGGCCGCACCCTTGCATTGGGCTGCCTGTTGCTCCTTCAGCCCCTGCTCGCGCACGCACAAGCAGGCGGCAACTCGTTGTTGATCCCAGCGATGGGTCGCTGCACCCTCAATACTCAGCCGCAAGACCTGACGCAAGCGCTTGCCGCCTGCCAGAAAGCGGCGGATGAAGGGGATGCGCAAGCACAATACGAGTTGGGTGAGTTCTACTACGACGGCCAAAATGCGCCGCGTGACCTCGATAAAGCGCTGAAATTTTTCGAAAAGGCCTCGCTGCAAGGTCACGCCCAGGCGCAATACAAACTCGGCAGCATGTTTTTCCACGGCGAAGGCGTACCGGCCAATAACGTTCAGGCGTACATCGTGCTGAAAATGGCGGCGGTCAATGGCGCCGAAGATGCGCTGGACACGGCTGACGAAGTCGCCGAGAAAATGCCCCGCGAAGATCTGGAAGTTGCCACGCAAGTGCTGGGGCAAATCTTCCGTAAATACCTGATGGAATTGCAAAGCGCGGATGGGCGAACGCCGTTTTCGCCATTGCCTTGACTGCCGCGAGGGCATTTGTGGCGAGGGGGCATGCCCCCGTTCGGCTGCGTAGCAGTCGTAATGTCAGCAAACGCGGTGTGTCTGAAGGGTAGCGTTGGATGATTTCAGGGCTGCTTCGCAACCCGACGGGGGCAAGCCCCCTCGCCACAACAAGCTCCGCTAGCCAATCAACTCGCTTCTACTTCTCAGGCATCGGCATCGGGAACGGCATGACGTTGCCGACTGCACCGCGGGCTTCGCTGATTTTCGGCGTGCCGAGGCGCTCGACTTCATCGATGCGCACAATCGAATGCATCGGCACAAAACTGCGCACCACGCCTTCGAACTGAGCCTTGAGTTTTTCTTCGCTCGGGTCGACGACCACTTGTGTGCGCTCGCCAAAGACGAACTCTTCCACTTCCAGAAAACCCCACAGATCACTTTGATAGATCTGCTTGGCATACATTTCGTACACCTGGCCCTGGTTGAGGAAAATCACCTTATAGATTGGGGCTTCACGTTTGGTCATGGTGGGCGGGCAACACATCGGGGATAAAAATGAGGGCGCGAACTATAGCATAGCCACCGGACGCACAGCGGTAGGAACCTTGGGACATGTTCCCTATAATGCGCGGTTCTTTGAATCACGTGATGACTCTTTCCATGGCCAAGAAGCTTTACATCGAAACCCACGGTTGCCAGATGAACGAGTACGACAGCTCGCGCATGGTCGATCTGCTGGGCGAACATCAGGCCCTGGAAGTCACCGCTCGCGCTGAAGATGCCGACGTGATCCTGCTCAACACCTGCTCCATCCGCGAGCGCGCCCAGGATCGGGTTTACTCGCAGCTAGGCCGCTGGCGCGAACTGAAACTGGCCAACCCGGACATGGTGATCGCCGTCGGCGGTTGCGTGGCCAGCCAGGAAGGCGCGGCGATCCGCGACCGCGCACCGTACGTCGACGTGGTTTTCGGCCCGCAAACCCTGCATCGCCTGCCGGAAATGATCGACGCCGCGCGCGCCACCAAGCTGCCGCAAGTCGACGTCTCGTTCCCGGAAATCGAAAAGTTCGACCATTTGCCCGAGCCGCGTATCGACGGCCCGAGCGCTTATGTGTCGGTGATGGAAGGCTGCAGCAAATACTGCACGTTCTGCGTAGTGCCTTACACGCGTGGCGAAGAAGTCAGCCGGCCATTCGACGACGTGATTGCCGAGATCATTCACCTCGCCGAAAACGGTGTGCGCGAAGTGACCCTGCTCGGGCAGAACGTCAACGGCTATCGCGGGACCACCCACGACGGGCGCCTGGCGGACCTCGCCGAGCTGATCCGCGTCGTCGCCGCCGTCGATGGCATCGACCGGATTCGCTACACCACCTCGCACCCGCTGGAGTTTTCCGACAGCCTGATTCAGGCGCACGCCGACGTCCCGGAACTGGTGAAACACCTGCATTTGCCGGTGCAATCGGGTTCGGACCGCATTCTGTCGGCGATGAAGCGCAACCACACTGCGCTCGAATACAAGTCGAAACTGCGCAAACTGCGCGCCGCCGTGCCGGGGATTTGCATCAGTTCGGACTTCATCGTCGGGTTCCCCGGCGAAACCGAGAAAGACTTTGAGCAGACCATGAAGCTGATCGAAGACGTCGGTTTCGACTTCTCCTATTCCTTCGTTTATAGCCAGCGCCCGGGCACACCCGCAGCTGACTTGGCCGACGAAACGCCGGAAGCGTTGAAAAAGGAACGCTTGAACGCGCTGCAACATCGCTTGAACCAGCAGGGTTTCGAGATCAGCCGACAAATGGTCGGGTCGACTCAGCGCATTCTGGTCACCGATTATTCGAAAAAAGACCCGGGCGAGCTGCAGGGGCGGACCGAGAATAACCGCATCGTCAACTTCCGCTGCGACAACCCGACATTGATCGGCCAGTTCGCCGATGTGCACATCGACGCCGCGCAACCGCACTCGCTGCGGGGCTCGTTGATCCAATAATCACCACCATTACCTGTGGGCGCGGGCCACTGTGGCGAGGGGGCTTGCCCCCGTTCGGCTGCGAAGCAGTCGCAAATTATTTGGGACCGCTTCGCGATCCAACGGGGGCAAGCCCCCTCGCCACAGGTTGAGGGCAAAAATCAGCATCTTATTTAAGAGCTTTCGCACCCAGCCCTCTGGCGTTATCCTTGATTTCATCCTAATTGCCCCAGGGCGGCTAAATACGACCTTGAACGCACCCATCGAACCACATCGTTTTATTCTCGAGCCCTTTGAGGCTCGCCGCTTCGCCAATCTGTGCGGGCAATTCGACGAGCATTTGCGCTTGATCGAACAGCGCCTGACCATCGAGATCCGCAATCGCGGAAACCAGTTCGAGCTGATCGGCGACCCCAAGCACACCACTTCCGCGGAAAATCTGATTCGCCGCTTGTACCGGGAAACCAAAGGTACCGAGCTGTCGCCGGATATGGTTCACCTGTTCCTGCAGGAATCGGCCGTCGAGGAAATGGACAACATCTCCCCCGCCGAACCGTCCGTCGCGCTGCGCACCAAAAAAGGCATGATTCGCCCTCGCGGCTTGAATCAGCTGCGCTACGTGAAGGAAATCCTCGGTAACGACATCAATTTCGGCATCGGCCCCGCCGGTACCGGCAAGACCTATCTGGCCGTTGCCTGCGCGGTGGATGCGCTGGAACGCGAGCAGATCCGCCGCATCCTGCTGGTGCGTCCGGCGGTTGAGGCCGGCGAAAAGCTCGGTTTCCTGCCCGGCGATCTGTCGCAGAAGATCGACCCGTACCTGCGCCCGCTCTACGACGCACTCTACGAAATGCTCGGCTTCGAATACGTGGCCAAGCTGATCGAGCGTCAGGTCATCGAAGTCGCGCCGCTGGCCTACATGCGCGGTCGCACGCTGAACAACAGTTTCATCATTCTCGACGAGAGCCAGAACACCACCGTCGAGCAAATGAAAATGTTCCTGACCCGGATCGGCTTCGGCTCCACGGCCGTGATCACCGGTGACATTACCCAGGTCGACCTGCCGAAAGGCACCAAGTCCGGGCTGCACCATGTGATCGAAGTGCTCAAAGACGTGCCGGGCATCAGCTTCACCCACTTCATGCCCAAAGACGTCGTGCGCCATCCATTGGTCCAGCGCATCGTCGAAGCCTACGAGCGCTTCGAGAATCGCCTCGACGATCAAGCGCCGAAGGACAAACGCCACGATGCTTGAGCTTGATCTGCAACTGGCCACCGAAGCGCCTGCGCCCAGCGAAGCCGAGTTCCGCCAATGGTGCGAACTGGCGCTGCGCCAGCGCACGGCGGATTCGGAAATGACCATTCGCCTGGTCGATGAAGAAGAGGCGCGCGAGCTCAATTCGACGTGGCGGCAGAAAGACTACGCGACCAATGTGTTGTCGTTCCCGGCCGATGTGCCCGATGAGTTTCTCGACATTCCGCTGCTCGGCGATCTGGTGATCTGCGTGGCAGTGGTCGAGCGCGAAGCGGCGGAACAAGGCAAGGAACTAAAAGCGCACTGGGCGCATCTGGTCATTCACGGCTGCTTGCATCTGCTTGGTTACGACCATATAGATGACGAGGAAGCCGAGGAAATGGAAGCACTGGAACGAACGTTGCTTGCCGAGTTGGGCTATCCCGACCCTTACGCCGACGACGAAACCGACACCCCCCCTATCGTTACAACAAAGGATTCAGAGTAATCGCTATGAGCGAAGATCGATCGAGCAACGGGCAGAAGTCATGGCTGGGTAAGCTCACCCAGGCTTTTGCCCACGAGCCGAAGAACCGCCAGGAGCTGCTGGAGCTGCTGCGCGACGCACACCAGAACAAACTGTTGGACAGCGAAGCGCTGGCCATCGTCGAAGGCGCCATCCAGGTCGCTGACCTGCAAGTACGGGACATCATGGTCCCGCGCTCGCAGATGATCAGCATCAAGGCGACCCAGACACCTCGCGAGTTCCTGCCCGCCGTGGTCGATTCGGCCCACTCCCGCTACCCGGTGATCGGCGAAAGCCACGATGACGTGATGGGCGTGTTGCTGGCCAAGGACTTGCTGCCGTTGATCCTCAAGGAAAACGGCGACAGCTTCAACATCAAGGATCTGCTGCGCCCGGCCACTTTCGTGCCGGAGTCCAAGCGCCTGAATGTGCTGCTGCGTGAATTCCGCGCCAACCACAATCACATGGCCATCGTCATCGACGAATACGGCGGTGTGGCCGGCCTGGTGACGATTGAAGACGTGCTGGAACAGATCGTCGGCGACATCGAAGACGAACACGACGTCGAAGAAGACAGCTACATCAAGCCACTGCCCAGCGGTGATTTCCTGATCAAGGCACTGACGCCGATCGAGAACTTCAACGAGTTCTTCGACAGCGAATTCTCCGATGACGAGTTCGACACGGTGGGCGGCCTGGTGATGAGCGCGTTCGGGCACTTGCCGAAACGCAACGAAATCACTGAAATCGGCCCGTATCGCTTCCGTATTTTGAATGCTGACAGCCGTCGGATTCATCTGCTGCGCCTGACACCTATTGCCCGGTAACTCTAAGGATTGAAATGCATCGTCTGACCCGCCCCGGCTGGCCCGGTAACCTGCTGGCCGTGGTGGCCGGTGCACTCACTACCCTGGCGTTGGCGCCGTACGATATCTGGCCGCTAGCGTTGCTCGCGGTCGGTTTTTTCTATGCCGGTTTGCGTGAACTGAGCCCGCGTCAGGCCTTGGGCCGTGGCTGGTGTTTCGGTTTCGGCCTGTTCGGTGCCGGCACCAGTTGGATCTATTACAGCATCCACCATTTCGGCGGCGCTTCGGTGCTGCTGGCCGGTTTCCTGATGCTGATCTTCACCGCCGCGATTGCCTGGTTCTTCGCCCTGCCCGCCTGGCTCTGGGCGCGCTGGTTGCGCCGTAACGAAGCGCCGCTGGCGGATGCCTTGGCGTTCGCCGCGTTGTGGGTCGGCCAGGAAGCGTTTCGCGGCTGGTTCCTCACCGGTTTCCCGTGGCTCTATTCCGGTTACAGTCAGTTGGACGGGCCGCTGGCCGGGCTGGCGCCGCTGGGTGGCATGTGGCTGATTTCCTTTGCGCTGGCGCTGACGGCTGCGCTGCTGTGGAATGCTCCGCGCCTGCTCCGCACCGGGCGCAAAGGCTTTATTGCTGCCGGCGTATTGCTGCTGGTCGGGCCGTGGATCGCCGGTATCGCGCTCAAGGAACACGCCTGGACCAGCCCGGCCGGTGCGCCGCTGAGTGTCGCGGCGATTCAGGGCAATATCGAACAAAGCATGAAGTGGGACCCGGCGCAGCTCAATTCGCAGTTGGCGCTGTACCGCGACATGAGTTTCAGCGCCAAACGCGTCGACCTGCTGATCTGGCCGGAAACCGCGGTGCCGGTGCTCAAGGAGTCCGCCGAGGCTTACCTGAGCATGATGGGCACCTTCGCCGCAGAGCGTAAAACGGCGCTGATTACCGGTGTGCCGATTCGTCAGGAAGTGCGCCACGAGCGGCGCTTCTTCAACGGTATTACAGTGGTCGGCGAAGGCGATGGCACGTACCTGAAGCAGAAACTGGTGCCGTTTGGCGAATACGTGCCGTTGCAGGACGTGTTGCGCGGCTTGATCGCGTTCTTCGATCTGCCGATGTCGGACTTCGCGCGCGGCCCGGCCGATCAGGCGATGCTGCAAGCCAAGGGTTATCAGATCGCCCCGTTCATTTGTTACGAAGTGGTTTACCCGGAGTTTGCCGCAAGCCTCGCCGCTCGCAGCGATTTGCTCCTGACGATCAGCAACGACACGTGGTTCGGCCGCTCGATCGGGCCGTTGCAGCATTTGCAGATGGCGCAGATGCGTGCGCTGGAAGCAGGTCGCTGGATGATCCGCGCGACCAATAATGGCGTAACGGCGCTGATCAACCCGTTCGGCCAGATCACCACGCAGATTCCGCAGTTCGAACGCGGGATTTTGTACGGCGAAGTGGTGCCGATGCACAACCTCACGCCTTATCTGCAATGGCGCTCGTGGCCGCTGATCATCGTTTGTGTGCTGCTGTTTGGCTGGGCGCTGGTGGCGAACCGGATGGCTAAAACTGTCTAAGTGATCGCACAACGGTGGCGAGGTGGCTTGCCCCCGTTCGGCTGCAAAGCAGTCGTTCTTGAGCAATGTCACTCAAAGAATGCCGGGGCCGCTTCGCGCTCCTACGGGGGCAAGCCCCCTCGCCACGAGTGCTCAGCGATAAAACACTGAATACCCGACCTGCCCCACCGCTTCATTGAGCAGTTGCCCGCTCTGCCAGATCGATTTGAATTCCGGCATCCAGCCGCCCAGCGGCCGGGCGTTGTCCGTTCCGAGGAATCCGACTGGCGCCGCCACCACCTCAAAACCCGCCGCCTCAAAACTCCAGACCGCGCGCGGCATGTGCCAGGCCTGCGTCACCACCACCACACGCTTGACCCCTGCCGGCAACAATATCTGTGCGCTGAACTGCGCGTTTTCCCAGGTCGTGCGGCTGCGTTCTTCCTGCCAACGCACGCTCACGCCGAAATCATCGAGCAGCGAATCCGCCATCAATTTCGCCTCACTCGGCGGCGTGCCGTAATGCAGGCCGCCGGTGGTCAGGATTGGCAAACCGGAAGCTTTCGCCAGCCGCGCTGCGTATCGCTCGCGCTCCAGGCCAACGCCGGTCGGTTGATCCGCGCCCCACGCGAGGTCGCCGCGCTCGCGCCCCGAACCCAACACCACGATCGCGTCCGCACGCTGCGCCAGCGTCGCCCACTCTTCGCGCGCCAGCGGCGGCTCGCGCTCCAGCAGTTTGGCGCTCCATTGCACCACCACCGGCAAACTCATCAGCAAAAAACCGCCAAAACCCAAGGTGAAGCACACCGCCGCCAAGCGCGGGCGCGAGCGGCGGAACCACCACGCAAGCGCCAGCAACAGCAGAAGAATGCCGGGCGGCAATAGAAGTTGTTTAACGAAATAACGAAAAGGCATCGAGCATCTCCAAAAGATGCCCGAAGCCTAAGTGGGTTGATGCAACGCGACAACTGATGTGCAGAACTAAACTGCAAAAAACCCTACGTCACGGTTTCAAGTGCCCTTGCTTGAATGGCAGCGACCGGACCTTTACCGCGTCCCTGCCGGGTGCCTTGTCCTTTAGCCAGATGATCTTGGCCGAACGTGGGGCGTCGAGCTGCTTCACTGCTTCAGACAAGCATCCGTGTGTCTCACGTTCACTGCGGTCCAGATACGCTTTGACCAGTGCAAACTCTGCGGGGCTCAGGCCACGCAACTCCAGCTCCAATGGACGTTCATCACGCAACCGATCAGCAGTTTTCGCCGCGTCCAGGGCCATCCCCAGACGGTCGATCAATCTTTCGTACAGCTCCGGTTTTGTAACTTTACGTTGTGACTCAACCATCCCTCACCTCATTGAAGATATGACTCACTCCCCAATTAGGAGCTTAGCTTCCATCAACAAACCGGCTGAACGCTGCGACCAACGGCCCTCGCGGCGTGATTTGCGCGAGCGCGTGCCTGTAATCAGGGTTTCCCTCGATAGAGTGCGGTCATGTATGCTACGGCGCTTCCTGTAACTCCACTTCCAGCTCGCCTGGACAGCGAAACGCCGATTTGGCGTGATCAGCGTCCGGCATTGCATCGAAGAGGATTAGGCCACCCCTATTCAGTTCAAAAGTAGCCATGCACGAACAATATCAGCCCCGTGAAATCGAAGCCGCCGCCCAGTCGTTCTGGGACGAGCAAAAGTCCTTTGAAGTCAGTGAACAGCCAGGCAAGGAGACTTTCTACTGCCTGTCGATGTTCCCTTACCCCAGCGGCAAGCTACACATGGGGCACGTGCGCAACTACACCATCGGCGACGTGATCTCCCGCTATCAGCGCATGCTCGGCAAAAACGTTCTGCAACCAATGGGTTGGGACGCGTTCGGCATGCCGGCGGAAAACGCCGCGATGAAAAACAACGTAGCGCCCGCCAAGTGGACCTACGAAAACATCGCCTACATGAAAACCCAGCTGCGCAGCCTGGGCCTGGCGGTGGATTGGTCGCGTGAAGTGACCACCTGCAAGCCGGATTACTACCGCTGGGAACAATGGCTGTTCACTCGCCTGTTCGAAAAAGGCGTGATCTACAAGAAGAGCGGCACCGTGAACTGGGACCCGGTCGACCAGACCGTCCTGGCCAACGAACAAGTGATTGACGGTCGCGGCTGGCGTTCCGGCGCGCTGATCGAAAAGCGCGAAATCCCGATGTACTACTTCAAGATCACCGCGTACGCGGATGAGCTGCTGTCGAGCCTCGACGATCTGCCGGGCTGGCCTGAACAGGTCAAGACCATGCAGCGCAACTGGATCGGCAAGTCGCGCGGGATGGAAGTGCAGTTCCCGTACAACGTCGATTCGATCGGCGAAAGCGGCGTTCTCAAAGTCTTCACCACCCGCCCGGACACGTTGATGGGCGCGACTTACGTTGCGGTCGCCGCCGAGCACCCGCTGGCCACCCTGGCCGCGCAGAACAATCCTGAGCTGCAAGCGTTCATCGCTGAATGCAAGGGCGGCAGCGTCGCTGAAGCCGACGTCGCCACTCAAGAGAAAAAAGGCCTGCCGACCTCGCTGTTCGTCGAGCACCCGCTGACCGGCGAGAAGTTGCCGGTGTGGGTCGCCAACTACGTGCTGATGCATTACGGCGACGGCGCAGTGATGGCAGTCCCGGCGCACGACGAACGTGATTTCGAGTTCGCCACCAAGTACAGCCTGCCGATCAAGTCGGTCGTACGCACCAGCTCCGGCGACAGCAACCCTGCCCCGTGGCAAGACGCCTACGGCGAGCACGGCACGCTGATCAATTCCGGCGAGTTCGACGGCCTCGACTTCGAAGGCGCTTTCGACGCGATGGAAGTCGCGCTGATCAAGAAAAACCTCGGTGCCTCGCGCACGCAGTTCCGCTTGCGCGACTGGGGCATCAGCCGCCAGCGCTATTGGGGCTGCCCGATCCCGATCATTCACTGCGAAACCTGCGGTGATGTGCCGGTCCCGGAAGATCAACTGCCTGTCGTACTGCCGGAAGACGTGGTGCCGGATGGCGCCGGTTCGCCACTGGCGCGCATGCCCGAGTTCTACGAGTGCAGCTGCCCGAAATGCGGCCAGCCTGCCAAACGTGAAACCGACACGATGGACACCTTCGTCGAGTCCTCGTGGTACTACGCTCGCTACGCCTCGCCGCACTATGAAGGCGGGCTGGTGGAAAAATCCGCAGCCGATCATTGGTTGCCGGTCGATCAATACATCGGCGGCATCGAACACGCAATTTTGCACCTGCTGTACGCGCGCTTCTTCCACAAGCTGATGCGTGACGAAGGCCTGGTGAGCTCGGACGAACCGTTCAAGAACCTGCTGACCCAAGGCATGGTGATCGCCGACACTTATTACCGTCGCGAAGCCAATGGTGCCTACACCTGGTTCAACCCGGCGGACGTCGAACTCGAACGCGACAGCAAAGCCAAGGTTGTCAGCGCCAAGCTGATCGCCGACGGTCTGCCGGTGGAAATCGGTGGCACCGAGAAAATGGCCAAGTCGAAGAACAACGGCGTTGACCCGCAGTCGATGATTGACCAGTTCGGCGCGGACACCTGCCGACTGTTCATGATGTTCGCTTCGCCGCCCGACATGAGCGCCGAATGGTCCGACTCCGGCGTCGAAGGCTCGCACCGCTTCCTCAAGCGCGTCTGGCGTCTGGCGCAGGCGCACGTGACTCAGGGCCTGCCGGGCAGACTCGACGTCGCTTCGCTGAACGATGCGCAGAAAGTCATTCGTCGCTCGATTCACCAGGCGATCAAGCAAGCGAGCCATGACGTTGGCCAGAACCACAAATTCAACACCGCCATCGCCCAGGTGATGACGCTGATGAACGTGCTGGAAAAAGCCCCGCAAGGCACCGAACAGGATCGCGCGCTGATTCACCATGGCCTCGAAACCGTGGTCCTGCTGCTGGCGCCAATCACTCCGCACATCAGCCATGAACTGTGGAATCAACTGGGTCACGCCGACCCGGTGATCGACGCAGGCTGGCCGGTGCTGGACGAGAGCGCGCTGGTGCAGGACAGCCTGCAACTGGTTATTCAAGTCAACGGCAAGCTGCGCGGCCAGATCGAAATGCCCGCCAGCGCCAGCCGTGAAGAAGTCGAAGCCGCCGCACGGGCCAATGAAAACGTGCTGCGTTTTGTCGATGGCCTGACTATTCGTAAAGTGATCGTAGTGCCCGGGAAACTGGTCAATATCGTCGCCAGCTAATTGGATCAGGCGCCAGGTGAGCCTGGCGCCGAGTTAAACCTTTCGGGCCGCACGGTCGGCCCACCTGGTTTCAAGGGGAGCAACAAGATGATCAAACGCAATCTGCTGGTGATGGGCCTCGCGGTCCTGTTGAGCGCCTGCGGTTTCCAGCTGCGCGGTACCGGCACCAACGAACTGGCGATCAAGGAACTCGACGTCAGCGCGCGCAATGCCTACGGCGAAACCGTGACCCAACTGCGCCAGGTGCTGCAGAGCAGCGGCGTCAACGTCTACACCGGTGCGCCGTACAAACTGGTGTTGACCGACGAGCAGGAAGGCCAGCGCATCCTCAGCTACGCCGGCGCCGGTCGGACTGGCGAGTACCAGGTGACCACCGTTCTGAGCTACGACATCCGTGGCGAGAACAACCTGAGCCTGATGAGCGACAAGCTTGAAGTGCAGAAGGTGTTCATCCACGACGGCAACAACCTGGTGGGTTCCGATCAGGAAGCCAATACCGCCAAGACTGAAATCCGTCGCGAACTGGTTCAGCGCATGATGCTGCGCCTGCAACAGATCACGCCGACCCAGCTGGATCAGTTGCAACAGACCGCCAACGCACGGGCCAAGGCTGAAGCCGACGCCCTCGAAGCGGCGCAGAAGGCTGAAGCGGAAACGCCGCGCCAATCGCCGATCGAAGTCCCGCAGCAATAAGACTTACGGGGCGCTCAGGCGCCCCGTTTGCACTCTCTTATGAAACTCGCCCCCGCCCAACTCGCCAAACACCTGCAAGGTGCCCTCGCGCCGGTCTACATCATCAGCGGCGATGACCCGTTGCTGTGTCAGGAAGCGGCGGACGCCATTCGCGCCGCTGCCCGTCAGCAGGGTTTCGATGAACGCCAAGTGTTTGCCGCCGACGCCAGTTTCGACTGGGGAACGCTGCTGCAGGCCGGCGCGAGCATGTCGCTGTTCGCTGAAAAGCGTCTGCTGGAATTGCGTTTGCCTTCCGGCAAGCCCGGTGACAAAGGCGCGGCAGCGTTTATCGAATACTGCTCGCGCCCGGCGGAAGACACCGTGTTGCTGATCAGCCTGCCGAAACTCGACGGCGCCGCGCAGAAAACCAAGTGGGGCAAGGCGCTGGTCGACGGCGCGCAAACCCAGTTCGTGCAGATCTGGCCGGTGGATGCCAACCAGTTGCCGAGCTGGATTCGTCAGCGTTTATCGCAGGCCGGTTTGTCGGCGACGCAGGACGCGGTGGAGCTGATCGCGGCGCGGGTCGAGGGCAACTTGTTGGCCGCCGCGCAGGAAATCGAAAAGCTCAAGCTGATGGCCGAGGGCGGGCAGATTACCGTCGAAACCGTGCAGGCGGCCGTCGCCGACAGTGCGCGTTTTGATGTGTTTGGCCTCACCGACGCGATTCTCAACGGCGAAGCCGCCCATGCCTTGCGCATGCTCGAAGGGCTGCGTGGCGAAGGCGTCGAGCCGCCGGTGATTCTCTGGGCGCTGGCCCGCGAGTTGCGGCTGCTGGCCAATCTGTCGCTGCAATACAGCCAGGGTGTGCCACTCGACAAAGCGTTCAGCTCGGCCCGGCCACCGGTCTGGGACAAACGCAAACCGCTGATGAGCAAAGCCCTGCAACGCTACTCGGCGCAACGCTGGGCGCAGTTGTTGCTGGAAGCGCAGCGCATCGACGCGCAGATCAAGGGGCAAGCGCCAGGTTCGCCATGGATGAGCTTGAGCCGGCTGTCGTTGTTGATGGCTGGGCAGCGGCTGTCATTGCCCGCCGAGTAAGGTCTTTTGTGGCGAGGGGGCTTGCCCCCGCTGGGGCGCGAAGCGGCCCTCAAATATGCAACCGAGTTTTTCCAGGCACTAAGTGGACGCAGGTTTTGCGACTGCTTCGCAGCCGAACGGGGGCAAGCCCCCTCGCCACAAGGGACTGGACAGACCTTCAACTTCGGCAGATTATTCGCAGCGCAAACCCACTCCGTCGAGAGAATCATCATGAGCAAAAAGCCATCTGAAAATGGCCCGAACAAGGCCAAATCCATCATCGCCCAGCCACTGTTCCGCAGCCGTCAGGAACGAGCCGGCAAGGGCAAAGGCAGCTACCGCCGCGAAGCCTTCCAGTCTAATAGCTGGGAGGCTTCTTACTTTCTGGCTGCTTGAAGCCGAACCCCCCTTCTCCATGTTAAGGTCTGCACCTGATTCGTATTCCCTGGACCTGTGCATGCCCCTTCGTCTTTCCCGTCGTTGGCCCCTTCGCCAATTGATTGCCGCCTCCAGCCTCATTCTGCTTGTCGCCTGCGCCGAAAAACCGACCGCCGCCGACGCCCAACCGCTCAAGACTGTTCCCGTCGCAACCGCGCCTGCGGTGATCCAGCCCGTGGTGCCGACCGGCGACAACCTCGACCTGCAACCGACACAGACCTTCGCTGAATGGCAGGCCGGTTTCCGCAAGGACGCCCTGGCCGCCGGCATCCGCGCCGACCTGTTCGACCGCGCGTTCGCCAATATTAGCTTCGACGACAGCGTGATCCGCGCCGACCGCAGCCAACCTGAGTTCTCCCGCCCAGTGTGGGAATACCTTGATGGCGCACTGTCGCCACTGCGTGTGCGCAAAGGTCAGGCGCTGGTCAACCAGTACGCCGAGATCTTGCAAAGCATCGAACAGCGTTACGGCGTCGACCGCCAGGCACTGGTCTCGGTGTGGGGCATGGAAAGTAATTTCGGGCAGTTTCAGGGCAGCAAGTCGGTGATCAATTCTCTGGCGACCCTCGCCTATGAAGGTCGCCGTCCCGCGTTCGCTCACGCGCAATTGATCGCCGCGCTGCAGATCCTGCAACAGGGCGACATCACTCCGGAGAAGATGCTCGGCTCCTGGGCCGGCGCCATGGGTCAGACCCAGTTCATTCCGACCACCTACAACACCCACGCCGTGGATTTCGATGGCGACGGTCGCCGCGACATCTGGGGCAGCCCGGCCGATGCCTTGGCCTCGACCGCGCACTATCTGCAAAGCTCCGGTTGGCAGCGTGGCCAGCCGTGGGGTTACGAAGTGCAGCTGCCGGGCAGCTTCGATTACGTGCTGGCTGACGGCACGATTCGCAAGAGCGTCGCCGAATGGCGGCAACTGGGTGTGAACATGCCGAATGGCCGCCAGGTTCCGCCAGGCACCGAGAACCTGTCCGCTGCCCTGCTGTTGCCGGCCGGTTATCGCGGCCCGGCGTTTCTGGTGTTCGACAACTTCCGCGCGATCCTCAAGTACAACAATTCGTCGTCCTATGCGTTGGCGGTGAGTCTGTTGTCCGAGCGTTTCAGCGGTGGTGGCCTGATCAACGGCAGTTGGCCGAAGGATGATTTGCCGCTAAGCCGCAGCGAGCGGATCGAGCTGCAAAACCTGCTGAGCGCGCAGAACTACGACGCCGGCACGGCTGACGGCATTATCGGCGCCAATACGCGCAAAGCGATCCGCAGCGCCCAGCAGTCGTTTGGCTGGCCGGCAGATGGCTATCCGACGCATAAGTTGCTGGAAGGATTGCGTAACCGTTAAAAGCTTCGCGGGCAAGCCTCGCTCCTACAGGACTGTGTGATCCGTGGGAGCGAGCTTGCTCGCGATGACTGACTGACTGACTGGCGACTACGCTCTAACGCTTGACCACCACATCCTGCTCCAACACCAACACTTTATTCCCCGCATCCAGCTTGACCAGCGCGCCCATCGGCAAGGTCAGGTTCGGATCACAATGCCCGCTGCGCCACCCCGCCAGCACCGGAATCCGCAAGGGTTCGAAGGTCTGCTTGAGCAGCCGTGCCAGCGCCGCGCTTTCCACGCCCGCCACATCCCCGACCAGAACCCCGCGCAGCTTGCCCAGCGTGCCTGCCAGGCGCAGATGCGTAAGCAGCCGGTCGATGCGGTACAGCGGCTCGTTGATGTCTTCGATAAACAGAATCGCGCCTTCGGCCTCGATTTGGTAAGGCGTGCCCATCACCGCGGCGATCATCGACAGATTGCCGCCCAGCAAACGCCCATGAGCGATGCCCGGCTCGATCGTCGTCAACGGATAGGCCACCGGGTGCGCCAGCACGCTGCCAGCCTTCACTTGCCCGCGCAGCATGTTGAAGAATGACGACTCGGTAGGTTTCTGTTTATCGCCCAGCAGATCGGCGTTGAGCAGCGGCCCATGAAAGGTCACGAACCCGGCATATCGGCTGATCGCCAGATGCAGCGCGGTAATGTCGCTGTAGCCAATGAACGGCTTGGGATTGGCGCGCAGCACGTCGAAGTCGATGCCATCCAGCAGCCGCGGCGTGCCGTAACCGCCGCGCAGACAAATGATCGCGTCGACGTCGCTGTCGGCGAATGCTGCGTGCAGATCATTCAGCCGCGTCTGGTCGCTGCCGGCCAGGTAACCGTCAGATTGGTAAACACCGGGAAATACACGCAGGGAATAACCACGGGCGCGCATCCATTGCACGGCTTTGTCGGTGTCCAGCGGCGCAGGCCCGGCGGGCGCGATGACGCCAATCAGGCCTTCCGACGGCAGCGCCGGGACAGGCGCGTGGGGGAACAGCGTGTGGGTCGGTCGAACGGTCATCCTTGAATCTCCCAGCGTAAAAACTTCTGCACACAGTAGTCAGGAATGCACATAAACAGAAGGCTTGAAATGCGCCACGGCCTGCGGGGAAAACCGGCAATGCCTGCAGGCGAGGCAAAAAAACGCCCGCGTGGCGGTAAAGCCATGCGGGCGATTGTGCACGTCAGCGGCGAATTACAACGCCGAGATCAGCTCGGCTTTAACCAGCTTCGCTTGCTCGTCGGCGTGGTACGAGGAACGTACCAACGGGCCGGACGCGACGTTCTTGAAGCCCATCTTGTAGCCTTCCTCGGCGAACCAGGCAAACACGTCCGGGTGCACGAAACGTTGCACCGGCAAGTGGCTGCGTGACGGTTGCAGGTACTGGCCGAGGGTCAGCATGTCGATGTCGTGTTCGCGCATGCGCTTCATGACTTCGATGACTTCTTCGTCGGTTTCGCCCAGGCCGAGCATCAGGCCGGACTTGGTCGGAATGTGCGGCATCATCTGCTTGAAGCGTTGCAGCAGGGTCAGCGACCACTGGTAATCGGAGCCCGGACGCGCAGCCTTGTACAGACGCGGCACGGTTTCGAGGTTGTGGTTGAACACATCCGGCGGCTCGGCGGCGGTGATTTCCAGCGCCACGTCCATGCGTCCACGGTAATCCGGGACCAGGGTTTCCAGCTGCACGTTCGGCGACAGTTTGCGGATCTCGCGGATGCAATCGGCAAAGTGCTGGGCACCGCCGTCACGCAGGTCGTCGCGGTCAACCGAGGTGATTACCACGTACTTGAGTTTGAGGTCGGCGATGGCAATCGCCAGGCTCTCCGGCTCGTTGACGTCCAGTGGTTTCGGACGACCGTGGCCGACGTCGCAGAACGGGCAGCGACGGGTGCAGATGTCGCCCATGATCATGAACGTCGCGGTGCCGCCAGAGAAGCACTCGCCCAGGTTCGGGCAGGACGCTTCTTCACAAACGCTGTGCAGCTTGTGTTTGCGCAGCAGGGCCTTGATGCGGTCGACTTCCGGCGACACCGGGATGCGCACGCGAATCCAGTCGGGTTTCTTCGGCAGTTCGGTGGTCGGAATGATCTTTACCGGGATGCGTGCAACCTTCTCGGCGCCGCGCAGCTTGACGCCGGCTTCAACCTTGGCACGTGGGGCCGGGCGCTCGGTAACATCCAGCGTCGGGATCATGGTTTGCACTGCATCAGTAGTCATATCAGTCGATTCCGCCCGTAAGGGTCGTCTGCTCAGCATAGTCGAGGTGTTTGACGAGCTGCGCGCGCAGCCGGGCACTTACCTCGGCAAATACAATCGATCCTGCGTGATCACTCAGCTGGGTCATCGCCAGCCCGGCGTAGCCGCAGGGATTAATTCGTCGAAACGGTTCCAGGTCCATGTCCACGTTCAGGGCCAAGCCGTGAAAGGAACAACCATGGCGGATCCGCAGCCCCAGGGAAGCGATTTTCGCCCCGTCGACGTAGACACCCGGCGCGTCTGGCTTGGCAGCGGCAGTAACGCCGTAGCTGGCCAGCAACTCGATCAGGCAGTGTTCCATGCGGGTGACCAGGTCACGCACGCCGAAACCCAACTTGCGTACATCCAGCAACAGGTAGGCCACCAACTGGCCCGGACCGTGGTAGGTCACCTGACCACCGCGATCGACCTGCACCACCGGAATATCGCCCGGCAATAACAAGTGTTCAGCCTTGCCGGCCTGGCCCTGGGTGAACACCGGTGGGTGCTCGACCAGCCAGATTTCGTCCGCGGCGTCAGTGCCGCGTTCGTTGGTAAAACGTTGCATGGCATGCCAGACCGGCTCGTAAGCCATCTGGCCAAGCTCGCGAAAGCCCACCGCGCCAGACATCACAACACCATGTGCACGAAACCGGTAGCCCGCAACTCGCTGTTGATGTCGTACAGCTGTTCTTGACCGGTGGCGACGATGTGCAACTGGATAGTGGTGTACTTGCCGTTGGTGCTTTGACGCTCGTCGATGCGTTCATCGTTGATGGTCGCGTGTTTCTTGACGATGTCGATGATCTGGTCTTTGTTACCCGCGCCGGTATCGCTGATCACTTTGACCGGATAATCCTTCACCGGGAATTCGATCTTTGGCGCCTTTACTTCGGTATCTGTCATGGCGTAACGGCCTCGTAAGCCGTGGCAACGGACATGGCCGCGTCCCGGATCGGAACGCGGCCATGCAAGTCCACACTAAATCAGTTGAACAAGCCGTAGAAGAATAGACGGATGCTATCCCACATGCGGCGGAAGATACCACCCTCCTCGACGCCATCCAGAGCGATCAGGTCAGCGCTGTGCACAACCTTGTCGTCCAGTTTGACTTCGACTTTACCGATCACGTCGCCCTTGGCGATTGGCGCGATCAGTTGCGGGTTCATGGTCATGCTGGCGGCGAGCTTCTTCAGCTGGCCTTTTGGCAGGGTCATGGTCAGGTCTTGGGCCAGGCCGGCCTTGACTTGATTGGTGGTGCCTTTCCAGACAGGTGCCTGAGCCAGCTCGGCGCCTTTCTGATAGAAGGTCTGGGTTTCGAAGAAGCGGAAACCGTAAGTCAGCAGTTTTTGCGTTTCGGAGGCGCGAGCCACTTCGCTGTTGGTGCCGAACACCACGGCGATCAGGCGCATGCCATCACGTACAGCCGAAGACACCATGCAGTAGCCGGCTTCGTCGGTGTGACCGGTTTTCAGACCGTCAACGGTCTTGTCGCGCCACAGCAGCAGGTTGCGGTTAGGCTGCTTGATGCCGTTCCAGAAGAACTCTTTCTGCGAGTAGATCGCGTAGTGAGCCGGGTCTTCGTGGATGATCGCGCGAGCCAGCACGGCCATGTCATGAGCCGACGAGTAGTGCTCCGGGTTTGGCAGACCGGTCGGGTTCATGAAGTGGCTGTTGGTCATGCCCAGGTCGGCCACGGTTTTGTTCATCATGTCGGCGAACGCGTCTTCGCTGCCGGCAATGTGCTCGGAGAGCGCAACACTGGCGTCGTTACCCGACTGAATGATGATGCCGTGCAGCAAGTCGCTGACGGTTACCTGCGAGCCGACCTTGATGAACATCCGCGAACCGCCGGTGCGCCAGGCGTTTTCGCTGACCGTCACCGGGTCGTTTTCGCCGATCTGGCCACGACGGATTTCCAGCGTCGCAATGTACGCGGTCATCAGTTTGGTCAGGCTGGCTGGCGGCAGGCGCTGGTCACCGTTGTTCTCGACCAGCACGTTGCCGCTGCTGGCGTCCATGAGCACGTAGGATTTGGCGGCCAGTTGAGGTGGCGACGGCATCATTTCTACCGCAAAAGCGGCAGGCGTGATGAACAGCGGGACTAACAGGCACAGGCGTTTGGCAAAGGTGGTGATGTTCATCCGTCTCTCGAAATCGCTAATGGAAACTGCCCTAGGGCAAAACTAATCAGACGGCTTCTAACAGGCCGTCGCGTGTTCAGTCGTTCACTCACAACCCTTGCCGGGCTTTTGTTCTTGACGAGCCAACAACCAGGTTCTCCCCCCAAACCGCAAGCGAACCTTAAATCTAGTGAACCTTGAATCAAGCAAACCTTGAAACAAATAACGCGTATTACTCGGCGGTGACCAGGCTCGGCGAACCGAGATTGGCCAATCGCACGCTGTTCTGCACTTGCTGGATTTCACCCGGTGAGCCCATCGGCCCCAGGCGCACCCGATGCAGTGTCTGTTGGTTGCGCACTATCGAGCTGATGAACACCGGAGCGCTCACCATCCCGCTGAGCTTCGATCTCAGCAGTTCTGCAGCGTCCGGGTTGGCGAACGCGCCCACCTGCAGATACTGGCCAGACGCTGGTACAGAAGCGTTTTTTTTTGCATCAATCTGCACGGGCACTACGGCGGCGGCGTGTTGCTGCGGCGGTGGTGTCCATTGTTCGACCTTGCCGGTCGACGCGGTAATGGTCGGCGCGGCATTTTGCGCCACTTGCGGCTCGTTGAGCATCAACGGCGCCGGACGGCCCTTCTGCGCCCACCACTGCTGCGGATCGATGCCTTCGACCTTGACCCGCGCGGTGCCGGTTTCGGCATAACCGAGCTTCTTAGCTGCCGCGTAGGACAAATCGATGATGCGGTCGGAGTAGAACGGCCCACGGTCGTTGACCCGCAGAACCACAGTCTTGTGGTTGTCCAGGTTGGTCACCCGGACGTAACTCGGCAGCGGCAAGGTCTTGTGCGCGGCACTCATGCCGTACAAGTCATAGACTTCGCCGTTGGCAGTGTTCTGGCCATGAAACTTGGTGCCGTACCACGACGCCGTGCCCGAGGCCACGTAGGTCTTGGATTCCTGCAACGGGAAATAGGTCTTGCCCAACACCGTGTACGGGTTGGCTTTATAAGGACCGCTGTGCAGGGTCGGCGTGGCGTCCGGGATGCGCGAAACATCGACGTCCCACCACGGCGCGCCATCTTTGTGGGCGCGGTTGATGTCCAGCCCCGGCGTCGCGCGCACGGCGGTGGAAGTGGATTTCTGCGCCGGTGCGCGAGTGGTGGTGGTCGAACAACTGGCGACCAGCACCGCCAACCCGGCGAATGCCATCAGCTTCAGGGGTTTATTCATAGGCAATGCCCGCATTACTTGACGCCCCGTGCTTGGACCAGCTGTTCAGACAGTTGATGTACGGCCATGGCGTACATCACGCTGCGGTTATAACGCGTAATTGCGTAAAAATTCTTCAGGCCCATCCAGTACTCGGGGCCCTTGTCACCTTCCAGGCGGAAAGCGGTGACCGGCATATCATCGCGCAGCGCATCATGACTCGACCACCCCAACGCTCGCAACTCCCCGACGGTTTTAGTCGGTTCGATGCCCGTGGTCAAACCCTCGTCAATCTGCTCGCCACGCACATCGGCGCGGCTGACTACCGGTTCGCCGGCGACCCAGCCGTGATGCTTGAAATAACTGGCAACGCTGCCAATGGCATCGTCCGGATTGGTCCAGATATTAATGTGGCCGTCGCCGTCGAAGTCCACGGCGTAGGCGCGAAAGCTGCTCGGCATGAATTGCGGCAGGCCCATCGCGCCGGCATACGAGCCTTTCAACGTCAGCGGGTCGACTTGCTCTTCGCGGGCCAGCAGCAGGAATTCACGCAATTCCTTGCGGAAGAATTCGGCACGCGGCGGATAGTCGAAACCCAAGGTCGACAAGGCGTCGATCACTCGGAAGTTGCCGGTGTTGCGCCCGAAGAACGTCTCGACACCGATGATCGAAACGATCACCTGGGCCGGCACGCCGTATTCCTGCTCGGCACGCGCCAGAACGGCTTCATGCTGACGCCAGAAGTCCACACCACGGGCGATGCGCGCGTCGGTGATGAACATCGGGCGATATTCGTTCCACTGCTTGACCCGCTCGGCAGGTTTCGAGATCGCGTCCAGAATCGACTGCTTGCGCTCGGCCTCACGGAACACGCCCATCAACTGTTCACCGGCGAAACCGTAGTCGCGGGTCATTTCACCGACGAATTCGGCCACCTGAGGTGAACCTTCGTAATCGCCGGCCCGCGTTTCCGCAGTACCAAGGATGCCTACCAGGCTGACCCACGGAGCGTATCGAGTCGCCCAGCCACGCATTGCTTGCATTGAAATCTTCACCTTATTCAAACCTGCGCGATCCACTTACGATGGGTATGGATCGACATCAAAACCCCAAACGCTGACAGCAGCGTCACCAACGAAGTTCCTCCGTAGCTAATGAACGGCAACGGCACCCCCACAACCGGCAACAGGCCACTGACCATACCGATGTTGACGAAAACGTAAACAAAAAACGTCATGGTCAGGCTGCCCGCGAGCAATTTGCCGAACAATGTCTGGGCCTGAGCGGTAATTACCAGCCCGCGACCGATCAACAGAAGGTAAATCAGCAGCAGCGCGCAAATCCCCACCAGGCCGAATTCTTCGCCGAGCACCGCAATAATGAAGTCGGTGTGGCTTTCCGGCAGGAAGTCCAGGTGCGACTGGGTGCCGAGCAGCCAGCCCTTGCCGAATACCCCGCCGGAACCGATCGCAGCCTTGGACTGAATGATGTTCCAGCCAGTGCCGAGCGGATCGCTTTCCGGGTCGAGGAAGGTCAGGATTCGCTGCTTCTGGTAGTCGTGCATGATGAAAAACCACATCGCCACCGCCACCGGCACTGCGGCGGCCAGCACGCTGATGATCCAGCGCCAGCGCAGCCCGCCCATGAACAGCACGAACGCGCCGCCGGCGAGGATCAGCAACGAGGTGCCGAGGTCGGGCTGGCGGACGATCAGGATAAATGGCAAACCGATCAGGAACAGGCTGATCCCGACGTGCTTGAGCTGCGGCGGCAAGGTGCGTTTGGACAAATACCAGGCGATGGTCGCCGGCATCAGGATCTTCATGAATTCCGAAGGCTGGAAGCGAATCACCCCCGGAATGTTGATCCAGCGCGTGGCGCCCATGGCGTTGTGGCCCATGACGTCCACCACCACCAGCAACAGCACGCCGATCACATAACCGACCGGCACCCAGCGGGCCATGAAACGCGGTTCGAACTGGGCGATGACAATCATCGACACCAGGCCGATGCCAAAGGACGTCGCTTGTTTGGCCAGCAGATCCCAACTCTTGCCGCTCGCCGAATACAGCACGAACAGGCTGCCCGCCGCGAGGGTCAGCAGCAGGATCAACAATGGGCCGTCGATGTGCAAACGTTGCAGCAACGTCGCGCGGCGACGCATCACATCCTCGCTGGAGAGCATGCGATCAAAATTATTCATCACGGGCCGTAGCCTCCGCACTGATAGGGCTGGCGTATTCGGCTTTGAGATGGCCTTCCTGATTGAGCAGCCAGGCGTCCATGATTTGACGTACCACTGGCGCGGCGACCCCGGAACCGGATTCGCCGTTCTCGACCATCACCGACACCACGATTTTCGGGTTATCGGCCGGCGCGAAGCCGACAAACAAGGCGTGGTCGCGGTGGCGTTCCTGAACCTTGGAGCGGTCGTACTTCTCGCCCTGCTTGATTGCGACCACCTGGGCCGTACCACTTTTGCCGGCAATCCGGTATTGCGCACCGGCCGCCGCTTTGCGCGCCGTACCGCGCGCGCCGTGCATCACCTGCTGCATGCCGTGGTTGACCTTGGCCCAGTCGGACGGGTCGCGCAGGACGATGTCCGGCATCGGGTTGTCATCCTTGGGTTTCTCGCCTTCGACGGTTTTTGCCAGGTGCGGACGGTTCCACACACCTTTGTTGGCCACCAGCGCCGTGGCCTGGGCCAATTGCAGCGGGGTCGATTGCATGTAGCCCTGGCCGATCCCGAGAATCAGCGTTTCGCCCGGGAACCAGGCCTGGCGCCGCGTGGCGCGCTTCCATTCACGGGAAGGCATCAGCCCCGGCGACTCTTCGAACATGTCCAGCGAGACTTTTTCGCCGATGCCGAACTTGCCCATGTACGCCGACAACCGATCAATCCCCAGCTTGTGCGCGAGGTCATAGAAGTAGGTGTCGTTGGAACGCATGATCGCCGTGTCGAGATCGACGTAGCCGTCGCCGGAACGGTTCCAGTTGCGGTACTTGTGATCGTAATTGGGCAGTTGGTAGTAACCGGGGTCGTAAACCCGCGTCGACGCGGTGACCACGCCGGAATCGAGGCCGGCAATCGCCACCGCCGGTTTGATCGTCGAGCCCGGCGGGTACAGACCGCGCAGCACGCGGTTGAACAGCGGCCGGTCAATGGAATCGCGCAGCTCGGCGTAAGCCTTGAAGCTGATGCCGGTGACGAACAGGTTCGGGTCGAAACTCGGCTGGCTGACCATCGCCAGCACTTCGCCGGTCGCCGGGTCCAGCGCGACCACGGCACCGCGACGCCCGCCGAGTGCGGCTTCGGCGGCTTCCTGCAATTTGATGTCCAGGCTCAGGACGATGTCCTTGCCGGGAATCGGATCGGTACGCTTGAGCACGCGCAAGACGCGGCCCCGAGCGTTGGTCTCGACTTCTTCGTAACCCACCTGGCCGTGCAGCTCGGGCTCATAGAAACGCTCGATGCCGGTCTTGCCGATGTGGTGGGTGCCGCTGTAGTTGACCGGGTCCAGCGACTTCAGCTCTTTCTCGTTGATCCGGCCCATGTAACCCACCGAGTGCGCAAAGTGCGCGCCCTGCGGGTAATGGCGCACCAACTGCGCGACCACTTCCACGCCCGGCAGGCGGAACTGGTTCACCGCGATCCGCGCGATCTGCTCTTCGGTCAGCTCGAACAGGATCGGCACTGGCTCGAATGGCCGGCGCCCCTGTTTCATGCGTTTCTCGAAGATCACCCGGTCCTCGGGCGTCAGTTCCAGCACCTCGACGATCACGTCGAGCACTTGCTGCCAGTCGCCGGAGCGCTCGCGGGTCATGCTCAGGCTGAAGCTGGGCCGGTTATCGGCCACCACCACGCCATTACGGTCGAAGATCAGCCCACGGGTGGGCGGAATCGGCTGCACGTGCACGCGATTGTTTTCCGACAGGGTCGAGTGGTACTCGTACTGGATGACCTGAAGGAAATACAGCCGCGCGATCAGCACACAAATCAGCGCCACCACCGCAATTGCCCCGAACACGACGCGGCCACGCACCAGACGGGCGTCTTTTTCGTGGTCCTTGATGCGGATCGGCTGAGGCATGAGGGCAGAGCTACTTGTGGTAAGGGTGGCCGGACAGGACTGTCCAGGCACGATACAACTGTTCGCCGATGAGAATCCGCACCAGCGGATGCGGCAACGTCAGCGGCGACAACGACCAGCGCTGGTCAGCCCGCGCACAGACTTCCGGCGCCAGCCCTTCGGGGCCACCAACCATGAAGTTGACCGTGCGCGAATCCAGCCGCCAGCGATCGAGTTCGACCGCCAGTTGCTCGGTGCTCCAGGGCTTGCCGTGGACTTCGAGGGTGACAATCCGCTCGTTCGGCCCGACTTTCGCCAGCATGGCTTCGCCCTCCTGACGGATGAAGCGCGCCACGTCGGCGTTTTTGCCACGGGTGTTGAGCGGTATTTCCACCAGTTCCAGCGCCAGCTCGGACGGAAGACGCTTGGCATATTCATGCCAGCCTTCTTCCACCCATTTCGGCATGCGTGAACCGACGGCGATCAGTCGCAGTCGCACAGCGGTCCCTTACAACTGGTCTTTGTTGAGCTTGGTGAAATGCTCGTGGGTGTTTTCCGGGCTGTGGTGAGCAGCGCTGGCAGAACGGCTCTGCTCGGCACCGGCCCACAGACGCTCGAGGTCGTAGAACTGACGCGCCGAGGCGGTCATCATGTGCACGATCACGTCGTCCATATCCAGCAGGACCCAGTCGCTGTCGCCCTTGCCTTCTTCACCCAGTGGCTTGACGCCCAGGGCTTTGACGGCTTCGCGAACCTTGTCGAGCATCGCGCCGATCTGGCGGTTGGACGTACCGGTGGCGATGATCATGTAATCAGTGATGCTCTGCTTTTCGCGAACGTCGATGACCTGGATGTCCTGGCCCTTGACGTCTTCCAGGGCTGCAACGGCAACCTGGACCAGCGCGTCACCCTTCAGCGGCTCGGTAGTCAATACCGGCTCAGGCAGCGGAGCGCTCTTGAACGTGCCTTTGCGTTTTACTTTAGTTACGTCTTTGTTCGTCATATAAAACTCGTTTTGCTCGTATGTTCGGGCGCTTCGGTTCACGCGTTCACGTGGGTTGAAGCGCGCCCTTTTTCAGTTCGACGCACGGTACAGACCGTGCGCATCGATGTAGGCCAGGACCGCGTCAGGCACCAGGAAACGTACCGACTTACCGCTGGCCAGCAGTTGACGGATCTGGGTGGCGGATACCGCGAGCGGCGTCTGCCAGACGAATGCAATCTGTCCGCTCGGCCCTTTGAGGGCCAGCGGGTCGCTCACCGAGCGCGCCGCCAACAGATTGCGCAAGGCATCCGGCGGTTCGCTGTCGGCATCCGGGCGTTGCAGCACCAGGATGTGGCAATGCTGGAGCAACTCTTCCCAGCGATGCCAAGTGGGCAGGCCGCAAAATGCGTCCCAGCCCAAAAGTAGAAAAACCTGGGTGTCTGCGGCCATTTCGGCACGCATCAGCTCCAGGGTATCGATAGTGTAGGACGGTTTGTCCCGCTGCAATTCGCGGGCGTCCACCACCAACGGCGCCACACCGGCCACCGCGCACTCGACCATCGCCAGCCGGTCCTGCGCCGACACTTGCGGCGTGCTCCGATGAGGCGGCCTGGCACTGGGTGTCAGTCGCAGCTCATCGAGGCCCAGGTATTCGGCGACTTCCAGCGCACCGCGCAAATGGCCGATGTGCACCGGGTCGAACGTTCCGCCCAGCACGCCAATGCGCCGAGGCCCAGCCTCACCGGGAATGTCCGGGGCTGACGGGTCGAGGTCGGCCAAGTCAGACCGACTCCTGTCCGCGCAACTGGCCGTCACCGACCACGATGTACTTCTCGCAGGTCAACCCTTCGAGGCCGACCGGGCCGCGGGCGTGCAGCTTATCAGTAGAAATGCCAATCTCGGCACCCAATCCGTATTCAAAGCCATCGGCGAAGCAGGTCGGCGTGTTGATCATCACCGACGAGGAGTCCACTTCAGCGACAAAACGCCGGGTCTCGGCGAGGTTTTCGCTGACGATCGAATCGGTGTGATGCGAGCCATGCCGGTTAATGTGCTCGATCGCCTGGTCGAGCCCGTTGACTACGCGGATCGACAGGATCGGCGCCAGGTATTCGGTGTTCCAGTCTTCTTCGGTCGCGACCAGCACATCAACGATTGCCCGCGTGCGCTCGCAACCGCGCAGCTCGACGCCTTTTTCGCGGAACTGGGCAGCCATCAACGGCAAGAAATCTTTGGCAACGATTTGATCGACGAGCAATGTCTCCATCGCGCCGCAAATGCCATAACGGTAGGTTTTGGCATTAAAAGCGATGCGCTGGGCTTTCGGCAGATCGGCGTGGGCACTCACGTAAACGTGGCAAATGCCGTCCAGATGCTTGATCACCGGCACACGCGCGTCGCGGCTGACCCGTTCGATCAAGCCTTTGCCACCGCGCGGGACGATGACGTCGACGTACTCGGGCATGGTGATCAGTGCGCCGACGGCGGCACGGTCGGTGGTTTCGACCACTTGCACCACGGCGGCCGGCAGCTCGGCTTCGGCGAGACCGCGCTGGATGCACGCGGCGATGGCACGGTTGGAGTTGATCGCCTCGGAACCGCCGCGCAGGATCGTCGCGTTACCCGACTTCAGGCACAGGCTGGCGGCGTCGATGGTCACGTTCGGCCGCGATTCGTAGATGATCCCGATCACGCCCAGCGGCACGCGCATTTTGCCGACCTGAATCCCCGAAGGACGAAAGCTCATGTCGCGGATCGCACCGACCGGGTCCGGCAGCGCCGCAACCTGGCGCAAACCGACGATCATGCTGTCGATGCGCGCCGGGGTCAGCGCCAGACGTTCGAGCAATGCTGCTTCCAGACCATTGGCGCGACCGGCGGCCAGGTCCAGCTCATTGGCCGTCGTCAGCTCGTCGCGCGCAGCGTCCAGCGCATTGGCAGCAGCCTGCAAAGCGCGGTTTTTCTGCGCGGTGCTGGCACGGCCGATGATGCGCGACGCTTCGCGGGCAGCGCGACCCAGGCGGGTCATGTAGTCGAGGACGGACTCAGTCATTGTCGGATGGGGTCTTGGCAAAGATGAAAGCGGCAGATTATAGCTGTCGTGTCCCCTGACTAACAGCGGTGACGGGCGGATGGTCGAAATGGAGCGCAAATTGCCGACGTTCAGCCGTGATTAAGCTGCAAATTGTTATCATCGGCGCTCAATCAGCCTTGATAAACGCCGTTCATCATGTCCAACCTGACTGTTCGCGCTTCTGCATCCCCCCTGCCTACGGGGTTGCCGGACGCTTTTTTCGACCGCGACGCCCAAACGCTGGCCCGGGATTTACTCGGCAAAGTCATCCGCCATCGGGTCGGCGATTTGTGGCTGAGCGCACGAATTATTGAAACCGAAGCGTATTACTTCGACGAAAAAGGCAGCCATGCCTCTCTCGGCTACACAGAAAAGCGTAAGGCTTTGTTTCTGGATGGCGGGCACATCTATATGTATTACGCGCGTGGCGGCGATTCGCTGAACTTCAGCGCGCAAGGCCCGGGCAACGCCGTGCTGATCAAATCCGCGTATCCGTGGGTGGATGAGTTGAGCGGCCCGGCGGCGCTCGCGCAAATGCTCTTGAACAACCCCGACGCCTGCGGCCGCCCGCGCCCGTCGCAGAAGCTCTGCGCCGGCCAGACGTTGCTGTGCAAGGCACTGGGATTGAAAGTGCCGATGTGGGACGCCAAGCGTTTTGATCATGAAATGTTGCTGGTGGAGGACGTTGGGGCGACGCCGGCAAACATTATCCAAACCACGCGATTGGGCATTCCGCTAGGGCGGGATGAGCATTTGATGTACCGCTTCGTGGACGCGGCGTATGCGCCGTACTGCACGCGGAACCCGCTACGACGGGGGCAGGTCGAAGGTCGCGATTATTTTTTATTGTCTTGAATCACAGCTAATCCCTGTGGGAGCGAGCTTACTCGCGATGGCGGACTAATAGACGAAATGAAGTCGTCTGACACGTCGCTATCGCGAGCAAGCTCGCTCCCACAGGGGTTGGTGGTGTTTTGTAGATCGCATGAATCAAACATTCAATGGAGTGGCAGGTATGGGCCCATGGCTCGATAGCATCACCGGCTGGTTGACAGTCAATCCGCAGTGGCTGGCCGCTGCCGTGTTTATCGTGGCCTGCGTGGAATGCCTGGCGATTGCCGGACTCATCGTACCGGGCACGGTTTTGCTGTTTGCCGTGGCCGTGCTGGCCGGCAGCGGTGCGCTGTCGTTGGGGGAAACGCTGTTGCTGGGCTTCCTCGGCGGGATCCTCGGCGACGTCGTGTCGTACTTCCTCGGCCGCCACTTCCACCAGAACATCAGGCGCCTGCCAGGTTTGCGCCATCACCCGGAATGGATCGCCGGCGCCGAGGCGTACTTTCAGCGCTACGGCATCGCCAGCCTGCTGGTCGGCCGGTTCATCGGCCCGCTGCGGCCCATGCTGCCGATGGTCGCCGGGATGTTCGACATGCCCTTCCCGCGCTTCGCCGCCGTCAGCCTGCTGGCCGCCGCCGGTTGGAGCATCGCCTATCTGCTGCCCGGCTGGGCCACCGGGGCGGCGCTGCGTTTGCCGTTGCCGGAAGGTTTCTGGCCGCAGGCAGGAATTGTCGCCGGCAGCATCGCGGTGATGATCGGCATCAGCGTCACCAGCAGCCTGCGCCGACATCGTCACGCCAGCGCTTATATTGCCAGCCTCGGCGTGGCGATTTTGTTCGGGTTGTTCATCGGTTATCCGTACCTGACCGCGCTCGACCAAGGACTGATGGCGCTGGTGCAGGAACATCGCAACCCGATGATCGATGAAATCGCGGTGACGTTCACGCTGATCGGTGAGTTCCGCAACATGCTGATGTTCAGCGCCCTGCTGACCATTTTGCTGGTGCTGACGCGGCAATGGCGCCAGGCGATTTTCGCCGGCGGTGCGCTGTTATCCACAGCGCTGGCCAACACCGGGAGCAAGCTGTTTTTTGCCCGCGTGCGCCCGGAAGTGTTGAGCGATCCGTTGACCAGCTACAGCATGCCCAGCGGCCACGCCTCGGGGGCTTTTGCGCTGTTTCTGGTGCTCGCGGTGCTCGCCGGTCGCGGCCAACCACCGCGAATGCGCCTGACCTGGCTGTTCATTGCTTGTCTGCCGGCGCTGTCGATTGCCTTGTCGCGCGTTTATCTGGGCGCGCATTGGCCGACCGATGTACTGGCCGGCGCGATGCTCGCCGCGTGCGTGTGCGCCGCCAGTCTGTGGCTAAGCCAACGGCGCACCTCGCTGAACGCCATGCCTTTCAGGGTCTGGTGGCTGATATTGCCGTCCATGCTGGCGCTGTTCGCCTTCTTCGCCCTGCGCCATTTGCCGCACGCGATGCTGCGCTACGCGTACTAGACGCTGCGCGACGTGTAACAGCGGTCCACGCAAAAGCGCCATCGGCAGGCTCAACCGATGGCGCTTTTTTCATTGGTCGGCGGGCGCGGATTGATCGACCAGTTTTAAAACAAACGACACCGGCACGTGGTTGAAGGCGTCGTGACCGGTAGGATTGGGGTCAACATCCATGAAGTATTTTTTCCCGCCGTTATTTGCCATGTAGACAGCTTCGCCATTGCGCTTGCTGACCAACTGCACATAAGCCGGACCTGCTTGAAGGTCGTCGAATTTCGCATTTTCCACCGCATGTTTGCTGATTGAAAAATAGCTGGCCCCGGCAGTATCACTTACCGACAAGTGATGCGTGCCACCCTCGATCGTTATATAAAACCCGTCGTAAGCCCCGCGCAGAATCGTCCTCAGGACATACCCTCGGCCCTGCAACGCAAACTTCAGCAGCAACGGAGTTTCATCTTCATGATCGGCCACGGTCAGATAACTTGTTGCGTTTCTGTCCACCAGCGCAACTTCAACATCCAGACGTTCACGCCGGGTAATGCGCGGATCTTGCAACCGCTGCTCCAGCCGCTGCTGGTTCAGCACCACTGGCAACCCATTGACATAGAGATTTGCCATAAACGCACTATTATTATTTTCGATCGACATATAACCATCCAACTCATATTAAATTCAGCGAACCGCTGTGCGCGCCATCGCGCACTTGGAAAACTGGCCGCCTGTGCAGACAAAACAGCAAGCCTTTACGCGCCCAACGCGGCTGCATCTCTAGCGGCAGCAACCTCGGCAACGGGCAACTTGCTGCGCTTGCGCTTGCGACGCTCAAGCACCATCGAGTCGGCATAGAAACCGGCGCCTTCAATAATATGAGTCAAGTTGTGATCGGTGGACGCAACTTTCAACAAGTAGCGACCTACAATGTCATCCCAGAAAGCATATTCATCTTCATACAGCGTCATGATAACGTCCTTGTAGTTTTTGATTGACTCGCCCTCCGCGAGCAACTGGAAAACTAAAGACCTGACGCCCCAGTGACAATACTGGCAAAGTAGACCAGTTAATTCAAAATACAACTAACTCAAATAAAAAGCCCCGGACAATTAATCATCCGGGGCTTTCTCATAAACGCGCCAACATCAAGCGCTGGTAAAAATCTCATTGCGATTCAGGCAAACAACTCGCCTTGCAACTCATCCAGTAACGCTTGAATCGCATCCAGCCTTTGCTGCGGATCGTCGAGTTGCAGCAGGTTGATCTTGTCGACTTCGGCGAATGGCAGCAGATAAGCCAGTTGGTTGGCCAATGACTGTTGTCCGGTGGCCTCGGTGCCCATGTTCAGCGCCTCGACCATCGGGTGCTCGGCGAGCGCTTTGAGCAGCGCCACCAGATCAGCGTCTTCATCCTGCAACGGTTGCTCCGGCTCATCTTCAAGCCATTCGACGTCGGCCAAGGTCAGGTTGTCGCGCTGCACTTCGGCGCGCAATACCTGGAAACGCCGCCCGCCCTGCACGCGAATCCCCAGCAGGCCGTTGTCCTGTTGCTTGAAATCGGTGATCAGCGCTTCACAGCCGACCAGCGCGTAACCGGTCGGGGCGATTCCGACTTCCTCGCCATCGAGGAGGCAGACCACGCCGAAGCCGCTGCCCTGTTTCATGCAGCGGCCGATCATGTCCAGGTAGCGCGCCTCGAAAATCTGCAGATCGAGGATACAACCCGGAAACAGCACCGTGTTCAGCGGAAAAAGCGGCAAACTCATAGACATTTCCTTACACCACCATCGACACCGCCAACGGCAGGAAAACCGCCGTGGCCACGCCCATCAGACTCATCGCCAGCGCCGCGAAGGCGCCGCATTCTTCACTTTCCTGCAGGGCCACCGAAGTGCCGACGGCGTGGGCGGTCATGCCCAGCGCCATACCGCGCGCCTCTGGGCTATGGACACCAAGGCGAGTCAAAAGACTCGGTCCGAAAATCGCTCCGATCACCCCGGTGATCAGCACAAACACCGCCGCCAGCGCCGCGACGCCACCGATCTGCTCGGCGACCAGCATGGCAATCGGCGAAGTCACCGATTTTGGCGCCATGGTCATCAGGATCATGTGCTCGGCGCCAAAGCTCCAGCCGAGCAATACGCCCATACCCGTGGCCACCACGCCGCCTATCACCAGCGTAGTAAATATCGGCCAGAACAACTGCCGAATGCGCCGCAGGTTCAGATACAGCGGCACCGCCAGCGCCACCGTGGCCGGCCCGAGCAGAATACTGAGGATCTCGGTGCTCTTGCGGTACTCGGCGTAGGTCACGCCGCAAAGCAGCAGCACGCCGATCACCAGCAACATCGAGACCAGCACCGGTTGCAGGAACATCCAGCGGGTTTTCTCGAACGCCGCGAGCACCAGTTGATAAGCGCCGAGCGTGATGCCGATGCCGAACAACGGATGATGAATCACCGAATCCACGGCGCCCTGCCAATCGACCATCATGGACGCTCCTCGTGATGCGCGCGGCGCTTGACCATGCGCTGCATCAGCACGCCGACGAAGGCCATCGACAACACCAGCGACAACACCAGGGCACCGGTAATCGCCCAGAAATCCGCGGCAATATCCTTGGCGTAGACCATCACCCCGACCGCTGGCGGCACCAGCAGCAATGGCAGATAGCGCAGCAGACTGCTGGCGGCGAGGTTCAGCGGCTCACCGACTTCGCCACGGCAAATCAGGAACACCAGCAACAGCAGCAGACCGATAATCGGCCCCGGCAGCACCGGCAAAAACAGGTGGTTGATGGCTGTGCCCAGCAATTGGAACAGCACCAGCCAGGTCAGGCCACGTAGCAACATCCGGCATCTCCCGCAACTCGCCCCTCCCAGCAGGGGCCCGGCATTATAAGCACGCCGGGGCTATAGACCGGCATTCGCCAAAAGCATGGTCAGTTGACCGGAGCAAAATGCCATGTTGATCTAAAGTGGTTCACAGGGAGGCCCGAGCCGCCCACCTCAAAACTATAAAATCGATGAACCCAAGGAGAGTCTCAATGCCCTATGTTCCCGTTGCAGAGCTCAAAGATTATGTCGGCAAGGAACTCGGATGTTCCGAATGGCTCACCATCGATCAGGAGCGTATCAACCTGTTCGCCGAAGCCACCGGGGATTATCAGTTCATTCACGTCGACCCGGTCAAAGCCGCGCAAACGCCATTTGGCAGCACCATCGCCCACGGTTTCCTGTCGCTGTCGCTGATCCCCAAACTGATGGAAGACATTCTGATCCTGCCGGAAGGTTTGAAGATGGTCGTCAACTACGGCTTGGACAGCGTGCGGTTCATCCAGCCGGTCAAGGTCAATTCGAAGGTGCGACTGAAGGTCGAACTGACCGATGTCACCGAGAAAAAACCCGGCCAATGGCTGCTCAAGGCCACCGCGACCCTTGAGATAGAAGGCTCGGATAAACCGGCCTATATCGCCGAACCGCTGTCGCTGTGTTTCGTCTGACGCATCCAGATGCGAAGCAGCTCACGCTGTTTCGCGACTCTGTCGTTTCCCTCGCTATATAAGGACGCATAGCTGCGGCATACTCGGTCGCCTAATTGCCCGGATCCCGCTATGCGCTCACTTGCACTCCTCGCCTTGACCCTGTTGCTCACCGCTTGCGGCGATGGCGAATCGCTGTTGGCGCCCGACGCCCGCCTGCCGGACGGCGGACGCTATCGCGGCGATCTGGTCGACGGGTTGTTGCAGGGCCAGGGCCGCATCGACTACCCGAACGGCAGTTGGTACGCCGGCGAGTTCGACAAGGGCCAGTGGCACGGTCAGGGCGAATGGCACGGCAGCAACGGCGAGGTCTATCGCGGGCAATTCCAGCAAGGTTTATTCAATGGCCAGGGCGCGCTGACCACCAATGGCAGCAGCTACACCGGCGGTTTCAAACTCGGCCGGCGCGAGGGCGAAGGCACTCTCAAAGAAAACGGCATGACCTATCGCGGCGAGTTCAAGGCCGATCAATATTCCGGGCTCGGGCGGCTCGAACTCGAGGACGGCAGCTCGTACCAAGGCCAATTCGCCCACGGCAAACCCAACGGCGAAGGCCAGCGCGGCGATGCCAGCGGCAACCAGTTCAGCGGCCATTTCGTCAACGGCCAACTGGAAGGCAACGGCACCTTTAACAGCGCCGATGGCGATATCTACGTCGGCGGCTTCAAGGAAAACCAGCTCAGCGGCAAGGGTCGCTACGAAAACGCCGATGGCGATGTCTGGATCGGCCAGTTCAAGGAAGGCGCGCTCAGCGGCAAAGGCGAGTTGATCGGCGCCGATGGCAGCCATTACGTCGGCCAGTTCAACGACTGGCGCTTCACCGGGCCGGGCCGCTTGAACCTCGCTGATGGCAGTTTCTACGTCGGCGGTTTCGACGCCGACGCCTATTCCGGCCGTGGCACCCTGGTGCTGACCGATGGCACGGTGCTCAGCGGCACGTGGATCAACGGCCAGCGCGTGCGCGACGCCGATGGCAAGTTATTGCCCGACACCCTTGAGCTCGGCTTGCTGGCCCAAGGCCGCTTGCTCGATGAAGCGCTGGCCAACGTGCCCGCCTCGACGTCGGCGGTCGAGCTGTACACCCTGACACTCGGTGGCGACGGCAAGCAAAGCGTGTTCCTGCGCGAGTCCGACTACGTCGCCAACATGCTCGCCAGCCGCTTCGGCGCGCGCGGGCAGATTCGTCTGGTCAACCACCGCGAACACCTCAGCGACCGGCCGATGGCCACCCGCGAAAACCTGCGCCGCGCCGCGCAGACGCTGGCCGAGCGCAGTGGCCCGGAAGACTTGCTGTTCATCTACCTGACCAGCCACGGCACCAGCGAACACGAACTGGTGCTCGACCAGCCGCGCATGGAGCTGGCCGACCTGCCCGCCGACGAATTGGCCGCGGTGCTCGCGCCGCTGAAAAATCGCGACAAGATTATCGTCATCTCTGCGTGTTATTCCGGTGGCTTCATTCCGGCACTCAAAGATGAACGAACGCTGATCATGACTGCCTCAAGAGCTGACAGAGTGTCTTTCGGCTGTTCGGAAGAGGCCAACTTCACCTATTTCGGCGACGCCCTGTTCGCGCAGGCCTTGAACCAGACCGATGATCTGGAACAGGCCTTCAAACTGGCCAAGGCCACCGTTGCCGAGCGTGAGCTGGCGGACAACTTCGAAGCCTCGGAACCACAGATCTGGGCGCCGAAAACCGTGCTCTCGCACTGGCAGCTCTTGCGCAAGCAACAGGCACGAAAGGCATTACAAAGTGCTGCTATCAGCAGCAAGGATGCGAAGAGCAACTAAGCTGAACAGTATCAAGGGGGAAACACTATGTACTTGACGCCTCAGCATGTATTGCTTGCCGGAGCTACCGGATTAACTGGCGAACATTTGCTTGATCGCCTGCTCAACGAGCCAACGATTACACGGGTATTGGCACCTTCACGCCGGCCATTGGCCGAGCACCCTCACTTGGAAAATCCGGTCGGCGACCCAGCGGTGTTCTTGCCGCAACTCAATGGTCGAGTCGACATCGCCTATTGCTGCCTCGGCACCACAATCAAACAGGCAGGCTCGGAACAAGCGTTTCGCGCGGTCGATCTGGACATGGTCGTGGCGTTCGCCAAACGCGCGCGGGACATGGGCGCGCGGCATCTGATCGTGATCAGTGCGTTGGGGGCGGATCCGAAATCGTCGATCTTCTACAACCGGGTCAAAGGCGAAATGGAACAGGCCTTGCGCGCGCAGGACTGGCCGCAACTGACCATTTGCCGACCTTCGCTGCTGCTCGGTGACCGGGTCGAGCCGCGTCTGGCCGAGCAATTCGCCGGCCCGTTGTCGCGGTTGATCCCCGGCAAATATCACGGCATCGAAGCCTGCCAACTGGCCCGCGCAATGTGGCGCCTGGCGCTGGAAGAACAGGATGGCGTGCGAGTGGTCGAGTCGGATGAATTGCGCAAGTTAGGCAAGTAATTCTGCGGCGTCTGGCAGGACGCCATCGCGAGCAAGCTCGCTCCCACAGGGATTCTGTGTCGCTCACACATCCGCTGTGGGAGCGAGCTTGCTCGCGATAGAGCGCCAAGCGCTCTGTTACAACCCGCCAGTCGCCTGAAAACTCACGCCAATCACGGTGAGCAACGACAACGGCAGCAACAGCGTATCGAGCAACGCACTGCCCGGCAGGTCCAAACCCGGATAGCTCGGCGCTTCAGCGCCAAACCGATCCATCGCGCAACACCCGCCGTTCATCGCATACAAATCCAGCCGCGTTCCCGAATACACCACTGGCGCCCCCGGTTTGGCGGCATCGAGCGTGCGCGCCGTGGCGCAACCGGACAATTGCAACGCCAGCAGCACCGCCATCGCCGCAGCCAGCAGCTTACTCATCGCGGCTTACTCATCATTGCTTACTCATCATTGCTCAAGTGATGCTCGCCCCAGCGCGGCAGCATGTCTTGAGGGATGTTCAGCAGATTGAGAATCCGCGCGACGACGAAGTCGATCAGGTCGTCGATGGTTTGCGGCTGGTGATAAAACCCCGGCGACGCCGGCAGGATCGTCACGCCCATGTTCGACAACTTGAGCATGTGCTCCAGATGAATGCTCGAATACGGCGCCTCGCGCGGCACCAGAATCAACTGGCGGCGCTCCTTCAAGGTGACGTCGGCGGCGCGTTCGATCAGGTTATTGCAGGCGCCGGTAGCGATCGCCGACAAAGTCCCGGTCGAACACGGCACTACCACCATCGCCGCCGGCGCGCCGGAACCCGAGGCCACCGGCGACATCCAGTCTTCCTTGCCGTACACCTTGATCTGCCCGGCAGCGGCGCCGGTGTATTCGGTGAGGAAGGCCTGCATCATTTGCGGTTTCGGCGGCAGCGTGACGTCGGTTTCGGTGGCCATGACCAACTGTGCAGCCTTGGAAATCAGGAAGTGCACCTCGCGATCTTCACGCACCAGGCAATCGAGCAGGCGCAAACCGTACTGCGCGCCGGACGCGCCGGTCATCGCCAGGGTGATGCGCTCCGGGCCATGGCTCATCACGGCGCCGCTCATTGCAGCGCCTCGGCGAGTTTGCCGTGCAGGCCGCCGAAGCCGCCGTTGCTCATGATCACCACGTGCGTACCGGGCTGCGCCTGGCTTTTCACTCGTTCGATGATGCCTTCCAGCGAATCGCTGACAATCGACGGCACCGTGCACAGCGCCGCAGTGCCGGCCAGATCCCAGCCGAGGTTGGCCGGCGCGTACCAGATCACTTGATCGGCATCGACCACGCTTTCCGGCAAACCGTCACGGTGCGCGCCGAGCTTCATCGAGTTGGAACGCGGCTCGATGATCGCAATCAGCGGCGCATCGCCGATTTTCTTGCGCAAGCCATCCAGCGTGGTGGCAATGGCGGTCGGGTGGTGGGCGAAGTCGTCGTAAATGGTGATGCCGCGCACTTCGGCGACTTTTTCCATCCGCCGCTTCACGCTTTTGAACGCGCTCAACGCGGCGATGCCCATCGACGGCACAACGCCGACATGCCGCGCCGCCGCCAATGTCGCCAATGCATTGGCAACGTTGTGCTGGCCGGTCATGTCCCACTCGACCACGCCTTGCGCGACGCCTTCGAACATCACTTCAAACTTCGAACCGTCTTCGCTGAGCAACTTGACCTGCCACTGACCGCCGGCGCCGGTGGTTTGCACCGGGGTCCAGCAGCCCATTTCGATCACGCGTTGCAGCGCCGGCTCAGTGGTCGGATGAATCACCAGGCCTTCACTTGGAATGGTGCGCACCAAGTGGTGGAATTGCCGCTCGATGGCCGACAGATCGGGGAAGATGTCAGCGTGATCGAACTCAAGGTTGTTGAGGATCGCGGTGCGCGGGCGGTAGTGAACAAATTTCGAGCGTTTGTCGAAGAACGCGCTGTCGTATTCGTCAGCTTCGATGACGAAGAACGGCGTGTCACCCAAACGCGCGGACACCGAGAAATTCTGCGGCACGCCGCCGATCAGGAAACCCGGGCTCATGCCGGCGTGTTCCAGCACCCAGGCGAGCATGCTGCTGGTGGTGGTTTTGCCATGCGTGCCGGCGACGGCCAACACCCAGCGATTCTGCAGGACGTGATCCGCCAGCCATTGCGGGCCGGAAACGTAGGGCAGGCCTTTGTTCAGCACGTATTCGACGGCCGGGTTGCCGCGCGACATGGCGTTGCCGATGACCACCAGATCCGGCGCCGGCTCAAGCTGCGCCGGGTCGTAACCCTGGGTCAGCTCAATGCCTTGCGCCTGGAGTTGAGTGCTCATCGGCGGATAGACGTTGGCATCGGAGCCGGTGACGTGGTGGCCCAGCTCTTTGGCCAGAACCGCCATCGAACCCATGAAAGTGCCGCAGATACCAAGAATATGAATGTGCATAGTCGACCTCGTAAAACATCGCCGCAGGTTAGCGTAGGGTGGCGAAATTCGCACTCTTTAGCTGAGACCGGCTTAGCTGAGATCGGCGCACCCCTCTGTGGCGAGGGGGTTCACCCCCGTTGGGCTGCGCAGCGGCCCCCCGAACCTGCAGCTGCAGTTTGCCAGGCACAGTGCGAATCGAGATTTACGACTGCTGCGCAGCCGAACGGGGGTAAACCCCCTCGCCACAAAAGCCGCTAGCAGACGATGTGGGGTTGAGGTCATCACGCGGAACGGGCGATGTTGTGTTTGCGCAGCTTTCTATAGAGGGTATTGCGGCTGACGCCGAGTTGTTCGGCGGTGTGGGTCATGTGCCAGCGCTGCTGCTCCAGCGCATTAAGCAACGCCAGACGCTCGGCATCTTCCAGCGGATGCTCCGAAGACGTGTCCACCAACACTTCAACCGCTGCATCAACCGCCGGTCGTGCCTGACGAATCATCGTCGGCAAATCTTCCAGCCCTACTCGTCCGCCATCGCACAGCGCCGCCAAGGTGCGCAGCACATTGCGCAACTGCCGCACGTTCCCCGGCCAGGCAAAAGCAAGCAAGGCCTGACGCGCCGGTTCGTCGATCAGCACGGTTTCGCCGCCCGCCTCTTCCGCCAGCAGAAAATCCAGCAACTGCGATTTATCGCTGCGCTCACGCAGGGCCGGCAGCGCCACTTCCAAACCATTCAAGCGGTAGTACAAATCCTCGCGGAAGCTGCCGTCGTTCACCCGGTCGAGCAAATTGCGGTGGGTCGCGCTGATAATTCTGACGTTGACCGACTCCGGTTCGCCGCCAATCGGCACCACTTGCCGATCCTCCAAAACGCGCAGCAAGCGCGTCTGCAACGCCAGTGGCATGTCGCCGATTTCATCAAGAAACAACGTGCCGCCGTCCGCCTGCTGCAACTTGCCGCGCATGCCTTCCTTGCGCGCGCCGGTGAAACTGCCGCCGCGATAACCGAACAATTCGCTTTCGATCAGGCTTTCGGGGATGGCCGCGCAGTTCAGCGCGACGAAGGATTTCGGCGCGCGCTGGCTGGCCTGATGCACGGCTTTGGCGAAGGCCTCCTTGCCGGAACCGGTTTCACCATTGATCAGCAACGGCACGTCGCGCTCGAATACGCGCAAGGCTTTGCGGAAGTTCTCTTGCAACGCCGCATCGCCGAGACAGATGCCTGACAAGCGTGGACGCTCGGCCAGCAGCGGTTGCCCCGGCGCTGGCGCGGGGATACTGCGTGGCTGGCCGCGCAGCACCGCGAACAGATTGCGCCCATCGCGCGTGCGCAACGGCCAACTGGCGCTGGCATTGGCGCTGGCGCGGCCGAGCAATTGGTCCAGCGAGCAATCGAAAAACGCTTCCACCGGTTTGCCCAGCAGCCCGCCGCGAATATGCCCGAGCAGGTTCAGCGCACTTTGATTGACCGCGCTGATCCGCCCTTCGCCGTCAAACGCCAGCAGCCCTTCGCTGAACAGCCCGACCGATTCGGCCTGCAAGTGAAAACGCAGCAGCCATTGATTGTCGAAGTAGCGCAGGAAATAACAGCTCTCGATCATCTTCGCCGACAGATTGACCAGCGCCATGGTGTGAAACTGGCTCTGGCGCGAAACGTCGTGGCGCGCCGACGACACGTCGAGCACTGCGAGCAATTCGCCATGCGGGTCGAACACCGGGCTCGCCGAGCAGGTCAGGCCGGTGTGGCGGCCGCGGAAATGTTCGTCCTGGTGGATGGTCAGCGCCTGACGCTCGACCAGGCAGGTGCCGATGCCGTTGGTGCCTTCGCAGGCTTCGCTCCAGTCGGCGCCGAGCCAGAGCCCGGCGCGCTCGAAAATCTGCCGCTCGGCAGGGGCGGTGACGCAATTGAGGATGACCCCGCGCGCATCGGTCAGCAGCACGGCGTGGCCGGCGCCGGAGAGTTGCTGGTGCAGGCTGGTCATTTCGCTGCCGGCAATCTGCAGCACTTGCTGCAAACGTTCACGGCTTTCGAGCACGCGGCCATGTTCGAGCACGGTCGGCGCCATGGTCAGGGCCGGGTCGAGATGATAATCCTCAAGGCAGCGCAGCCACGAACGGGCAATCGACGGATCACTGCCGGGGCCGTGCAGGTGCGATTTGCCTTGGGTAACGGTCAAGACTTGTCGGGCATGGCGACTTAAATGGTTGTCGTGCATTTCTTATTGTTCTCCCCGAAAGGTGAGTACTTGCTATAGCCACAACCTGTGGCGAGGGGGTTTACCCCCGTTCGGCTGCGTAGCAGTCGTAAATCTTGAGCTTGCGGTCTCAGCATTACAGGTAAATCGAGGTGGCTGGGTTTGGGGTTGCTTGGCAACCCAACGGGGGTGAACCCCCTCGCCACAGATCCACGAAGCCACACGGAACCCTGTGTGGCAATTTGTCGCCCAGCATCCTCCAGGCTCTTTGGCATTGCAATGCTGGCAAGACTCATCAGTCACGCGCTGTGCCACAAGCGGTACAAACTGCCACCCACGCTGTACCAAACTCGCTACAGCGCCCCTCCGCCCGTCCGACAAAACCCGGCCAACCCCTTGGTTTCATTGCCCCGCAAGGCAGTGGCCCGACCTTTGCTCTACGCTTATAGCAGGCGCACATGCGCTCTCCCTTATAAGCACAAAAGCCAAGGAGAACTTCACCATGCGTTACGCTCACCCCGGTACTGAAGGCGCTATCGTTTCGTTCAAGAGCAAATACGGTAACTACATCGGCGGCGAGTTCGTCGCGCCTGTCAAAGGTCAGTACTTCACCACCACTTCGCCAGTCAATGGCCAACCGATTGCCGAATTCCCGCGCTCCACGGCTGAAGATATCGACAAAGCCCTCGACGCCGCCCACGCCGCTGCCGATGCCTGGGGCGCGACGTCCGTCCAGGCGCGCTCGCTGGTGCTGCTGAAAATCGCTGATCGTATCGAAGCGAATCTGGAAGTCCTGGCGATCACCGAATCCTGGGACAACGGCAAAGCCGTGCGCGAAACCCTCAATGCCGACATCCCGCTGGCGGCAGATCACTTCCGCTACTTCGCCGGTTGCCTGCGTGCGCAGGAAGGCAGCGCTGCCGAAATCGACGGCAACACCGTGGCGTATCACATTCACGAACCGCTGGGCGTGGTCGGGCAGATCATCCCGTGGAACTTCCCGATCCTGATGGCCGCGTGGAAACTCGCCCCGGCCCTCGCCGCAGGTAACTGCGTGGTGCTCAAACCTGCCGAGCAAACGCCGCTGGGCATCACCGTGCTGATGGAACTGATCGGCGACTTGCTGCCGGCCGGCGTGCTCAACGTCGTGCAAGGGTTCGGCAAAGAGGCCGGCGAAGCACTGGCCACCAGCAAACGTATCGCCAAAATTGCCTTCACCGGTTCGACGCCGGTCGGCTCGCACATCATGAAATGCGCCGCTGAAAACATTATTCCATCCACCGTGGAGCTGGGTGGCAAGTCGCCGAACATCTTCTTCGAAGACATCATGCAAGCCGAGCCGACCTTTATCGAAAAGGCTGCTGAAGGTCTGGTGCTGGCGTTTTTCAACCAGGGCGAAGTCTGCACCTGCCCTTCCCGCGCGCTGGTTCAGGAATCGATTTACGACGAGTTCATGAAAGTCGTGATGAAAAAAGTCCTGCAAATCAAACGCGGCGATCCGCTGGACACCGACACCATGGTCGGCGCGCAGGCGTCCGAGCAGCAATTCGACAAAATCCTTTCGTACCTGGAGATTGCCAAGGGCGAAGGCGCCGAGTTGCTGACGGGCGGCAAAGTGGAAAAACTCGAGGGCAATCTGGCGACCGGGTATTACATCCAGCCGACCCTGCTCAAGGGCACCAACAAAATGCGCGTGTTCCAGGAAGAAATCTTTGGCCCGGTGGTGAGCATCACCACGTTCAAGGATGAAGCCGAAGCGCTGGCCATCGCCAACGACACCGAGTTCGGCCTCGGCGCCGGGCTGTGGACTCGCGACATCAACCGCGCCTACCGCATGGGCCGCGCGATCAAGGCTGGTCGGGTCTGGACCAACTGCTATCACCTGTACCCGGCGCACGCGGCGTTTGGCGGTTACAAAAAGTCCGGCGTCGGCCGTGAGACGCACAAAATGATGCTCGATCACTATCAGCAGACGAAAAACCTGCTGGTGAGTTACGACATAAATCCGCTGGGCTTCTTCTGATTCGGCGCGCAGCCGCGTAACGGCAATCGCGGGCAAGCCTCGCTCCCACAGGATTGGGTTGCTCCTGTGGGAGCACGGCTTGCCGACGATGGCGGTTGTCAAGTTGCCGACGTTGCGAGCGTGAACTCTCCCGCCATCACCACTGCGGGTCAAAAACAATAAGAACAGGTGAACTCTTATGCCTAGCGATCAAACGGGAGTTCCGGCTACCGGCTCCTCCGTCGACTTCGAAAAAGTCGGCTCCGAATACTTTCAGCAACGCGAACTTAAAAAGGGTGCCGCCGGTTGGGTTCTGCTGGTCGGGCTCGGCGTTGCTTACGTCATCTCCGGCGACTACGCCGGTTGGAATTTCGGCCTCGCCCAGGGTGGTTGGGGCGGCATGTTTCTGGCCACGTTGCTGATGGCCACCATGTACCTGTGCATGTGCTTTTCCCTCGCTGAACTGTCCTCGATGATTCCTACCGCCGGCGGTGGTTACGGTTTCGCCCGCAGCGCATTCGGGCCGTGGGGCGGATTTCTCACCGGCACCGCGATCCTCATCGAATACGCCATCGCGCCAGCGGCGATTGCCGTGTTCATCGGCGCCTATTGCGAGTCGTTATTCGGCATCGGCGGCTGGATGATCTATCTGGCGTTCTACATCATCTTCATCGCCATCCACATATTCGGTGTCGGCGAAGCGTTGAAACTGATGTTCGTCATCACCGCCGTCGCCGCACTGGCACTGGGTGTGTTTCTGGTAGCGATGGTGCCGCACTTCAACGTGGCCAATCTGCTCGACATTCCAGTAACCGACGCCAAGGGCGCCAGCACTTTCCTGCCCTTCGGTTACGTTGGCGTCTGGGCGGCGATCCCCTACGCGATCTGGTTTTTCCTCGCGGTCGAAGGCGTGCCGTTGGCCGCCGAAGAAACCAAAAACCCCAAGCGCGACCTGCCCCGTGGCCTGATCGGCGCGATGCTGGTGCTGGTGAGTTTTGCCCTGTTGATCCTGGTCATCGGCCCGGGCGGCGCGGGCGCCAATGCCTTGTTGACCTCGGGTAATCCGCTGGTCGAAGCGTTGAGCAAAGCCTACGGCGGTTCAACGTGGATGGGCTCTTTCGTCAACCTCGTCGGTCTGGCCGGGCTGATCGCCAGTTTCTTCTCGATCATCTACGCCTACTCGCGGCAGATCTTTGCCTTGTCCCGCGCCGGTTACCTGCCGCGCAAACTGTCGGAAACCAATAAAAGCAAAGCGCCGGTGCTGGCGTTGATCATCCCCGGCATCATCGGTTTTGGCCTGTCGCTGACCGGCCAGGGCGATCTGCTGATTCTGGTGGCGGTGTTCGGCGCGACGATTTCCTACGTGCTGATGATGGCGGCGCACATCACCCTGCGCATCCGTCGCCCCAAAATGGACCGTCCGTACCGTACGCCGGGCGGCATTTTCACTTCCGGCGTCGCACTGGTTCTGGCGTGCATCGCTGTGGTGGCGGGGTTTCTGGTGGATCCACGGGTGGTCATCGGCGCGGCGATCATCTATGGAGTGTTAATTGCTTACTTTGCTTTCTACAGTCGGCATCACTTGGTAGCAGGCACGCCCGAAGAGGAATTCGCGGCGATTCAGCAAGCAGAAGAAGCCTTGCACTGACCGCCGCACCTCTCGGCGCAAACTTCGACGCAGCCCTGCAAACACAGAGGCTGCGTCGTCACGGAGAATCTGTATGGCTAGTTTTGCTCACACGGTCGGCGCCCAGACTTATCGCTTCGACAGCCTCAAAGACGTCATGGCCAAGGCCAGCCCGGCGCGGTCCGGGGACTTTCTGGCGGGTGTGGCCGCGCTCAACGACGGCGAGCGAGTGGCCGCACAAATGGCCTTGGCCGACATCGCGCTGACGCATTTTCTTCAGGAAGCGGTGATCCCTTACGAGGCCGATGAAGTCACCCGGCTGATCATCGACACCCACGATAAACAGGCTTTCGCCGTGGTCAGCCACCTCACCGTCGGCGGTTTTCGCGACTGGCTGCTCAGCGATGCCGCCGATGAACAGAGCCTGCGCGCCCTCGCCCCAGGGCTGACCCCGGAAATGGTCGCCGCCGTGTCGAAAATCATGCGCGTGCAGGACCTGGTGCTGGTGGCGCAGAAGATCCGCGTGGTCACCCAATTTCGCGGCACCATGGGCCTGCGCGGCCGCTTGTCCACGCGCCTGCAGCCCAACCACCCGACCGACGAACCGGCCGGCATCGCTGCGAGCATTCTCGACGGCCTGCTCTACGGCAACGGCGACGCGATGATCGGCATCAACCCGGCCACCGACAGCATCGCCTCAATCTGCGCGATGCTGGAAATGCTCGACGCGATCATCCAGCGCTACGACATTCCGACCCAGGCCTGCGTGCTGACTCACGTCACCACCTCGATCGAAGCGGTGAACCGTGGCGTGCCGCTGGACCTGGTGTTCCAGTCGATTGCCGGCACCGAAGCGGCCAACGCCAGTTTCGGCATCAACCTCAATTTGTTGCAGGAAGGTTACGACGCGGGGCTCAGCCTCAATCGCGGCACCCTCGGGCAAAACCTGATGTATTTCGAAACCGGCCAGGGCAGCGCCTTGTCGGCCAACGCCCACCATGGCGTCGATCAACAGACCTGCGAGACGCGTGCCTACGCGGTAGCGCGCCATTTCAAACCGTTTCTGGTGAACACCGTCGTCGGGTTTATCGGCCCGGAATACCTCTACAACGGCAAACAGATCATCCGCGCCGGCCTCGAAGATCACTTCTGCGGCAAGTTGCTCGGCGTGCCGATGGGCTGCGACATCTGCTACACCAACCACGCCGAAGCCGATCAGGACGACATGGACACCCTGCTGACCCTGCTCGGCGTGGCCGGCATCAACTTCATCATGGGCATCCCCGGCTCCGACGACATCATGCTCAACTACCAGACCACCTCGTTCCACGACGCGCTCTACGCGCGCCAAACGCTTGGTTTAAAACCGGCGCCGGAGTTCGAGCAGTGGCTGGAGAAAATGGGCATCTTCACCCAGGCTGACGGCAAGATTCAGTTCGGCAACAGCCTGCCGCCGGCCTTCCGCCACGCCTTGGCGCAACTGGGATGAGTGTTGAAATGGATAAACCACCTGTTGATCCGCAGAACCCGTGGCTGCAATTGCGCAACCTGACACCGGCGCGGATTGCCCTCGGTCGCACCGGCACCAGCATGCCCACCGGCGCGCAACTGGACTTCCAGTACGCCCACGCGCAGGCCCGCGACGCGGTGCATTTGCCGTTTGACCACGGCGCAATCAGCGCACAACTGGCCGAACGTGGACGCGAGAGTTTGTTGCTGCACAGCGCCGCCACCGACCGAAACAGCTATCTGCAGCGCCCGGACCTCGGGCGCAAGTTGGATGATCAATCGGCGCAAACCCTGCGTGATTACGCGGCGGCGCATCCCGGCGGGGTCGATCTGGTGATCGTGGTCGCCGATGGCTTGTCGGCGCTGGCCGTGCACCGGCACACCTTGCCGTTTCTGACGCGCATGGAAGAACAGGCTGGCGCCGACGGTTGGTCGCTGGCGCCGGTGATGTTGGTCGAACAGGGCCGAGTGGCCGTGGCTGACGAGATCGGTGAACTGCTCGGCGCAAAAATGGCGGTGATCCTGATTGGCGAACGCCCCGGTCTCAGTTCGCCGGACAGCCTGGGTTTGTATTTCACCTACAACCCGAAGGTCGGCCTCACCGATGCCTATCGCAATTGCATTTCCAACGTCCGATTGGAAGGCCTCAGCTACGGCATGGCGGCGCACCGTTTGCTGTATCTGATGCGCGAAGCCTGTCGGCGTCAGTTGTCGGGGGTCAATCTGAAGGACGAAGCGCAACTTCAGACGCTGGACTCGGAAAACGCCGCCGACATGAAAGGAAATTTCCTGCTCAGTCCGCCGCAGGCCTGAACCGTTTCCGCATTGCGTTTCTGCTCCGGTTTCAGGCAGGATCGACGCACGGCTGCCCGGGTAGATCGCCGTCAGCGCACGTGAAGACAGCCACTTGAAGACGAGAACAATCAATGCGGATTATTCAAGCGACCCTCGAACATCTGGACCTCCTGACCCCGTTGTTCGTCAAATATCGTGAGTTTTACGGCTCCCTGCCCTATCCGGACTCGTCCCGGGCGTTCCTCGAAAAACGCCTGCGCCGCAAGGAATCGGTGATTTACCTGGCGTTGTCCGATGACGACAACAAGCTGATGGGTTTTTGTCAGCTGTACCCGAGCTTTTCCTCGTTGTCGCTGAAACGCGTGTGGATCCTCAACGACATCTACGTCGCCGAAGACGCGCGCCGCCAACTGGTCGCCGACAACCTGATCCGCACCGCGAAGAAAATGGCCAAGGAAACCAACGCCGTGCGCATGCGTGTGTCGACCAGCAGCGACAACGAAGTGGCGCAGAAAACCTACGAGTCGATCGGGTTCAAGGAAGACACCGAATTCAAGAACTACGTGCTGCCGATCAGCGACGAGCTGTAACACTTTCAGCGCGGCGAGCAACCTGTAGCGAGAGCGCTTTTGTGGCGAGGGGGCTTGCCCCCGTTCGGCTGCGAAGCCGTCGTAAACCAAGACAACACGCTGCAACTGCTGGGGGCGCTTTGCGCCCAACGGGGGCAAGCCCCCTCGCCACAGGAGCTCAGACCTACAAAGTTTGGCGTGAGCCATGGGTCGCACCGTGACATCCCCCGCTACAAACTCGGCACGCTTTTGAGTGTTCCGGCCGTATAATCCCGAGCTTCCCGTCTTGTAAGAAAAACTACACCTGCTTGTAGCCTTACATGAAGTCATACGCACAGGTCTGCCGAGTCGGACCGCCTCAACAGGTGCCCCTCCATGGATTTCAACCCGATCGACCTTATCCTGCATCTCGATGTGTATCTCGACATGCTGGTGACCAATTACGGGCCATGGATCTACGCCATCCTGTTTCTGGTGATCTTCTGCGAGACCGGGCTGGTGGTAATGCCGTTCCTGCCGGGCGATTCCCTGCTGTTCATTGCCGGCGCGGTAGCGGCCGGTGGCGGCATGGACCCGGTACTGCTGGGCGGCCTGCTGATGTTGGCGGCGATCCTCGGCGACAGCACCAATTACGTGATCGGCCGAACCACCGGGGAGAAGCTCTTCAGCAACCCCAACTCGAAAATCTTCCGCCGCGATTACCTGCAAAAAACCCACGATTTCTACGATAAGCACGGCGGCAAAACCGTCACGCTCGCGCGTTTCCTGCCGATCATCCGCACGTTTGCGCCGTTCGTCGCCGGTGTGGCGAAGATGCCTTATCCACGCTTTTTCGGCTTCAGCGTCCTCGGCACGATTCTTTGGGTCGGTGGCCTGGTGACCTTGGGTTACTTCTTCGGCAACGTACCGTTCATCAAGAAAAACCTGTCGCTGCTGGTCGTCGCCATCATCCTGCTGTCGCTGGTGCCGATGATCATCGGCCTGGTCCGCAGCCGTTTCGGCGGTTCGAGCTCCAAAGCCGAAACCCGCTAAGCGCCTGTCTATGTGGTCCCTGAGCGCCTGGCGTCGCCGGCGCATTCTGGCCAGGCACCCGATTGCCGACGACGTATGGCAGCGGGTGCGCCAGCACTTGAGTTTTCTCGACGGCCTCAGCGCCGCCGAAGACCAATGGCTGCGTGAAGCCTGCGTGCTGTTCCTCGACGCCAAACACCTGACCGCCCTGCCCGGCGTCGAACTGCATCAGGAGCAACGCCTGTTGCTCGCCGCGCAAGCGCAATTGCCGCTGCTCAATCTTGGCGAGCTGAACTGGTATCAGGGTTTCCACGAAATCGTGTTGTATCCCGACGACTTCCTCAGCCCGCAGCGCCATCGAGACGCCAGCGGCGTCGAACACGAATGGGACGGCGAGCACAGCGGCGAGGCCTGGCAGCAAGGGCCGGTGATTCTCGCCTGGCCGGGCGTGATGGCCAGCGGCGGCTGGGAAGGCTATAACCTGGTGATCCACGAACTGGCGCACAAACTCGACATGCTCAACGGCGACGCCAACGGCCTGCCGCCGCTGCACCCGAGCATGCGCGTCAGCGACTGGGCGAGCGTGATGCAACAGGCCTTCGACGACCTGAATCGGCAACTCGACCACGACCCCGACGCCGAAACCGCGATCGACCCGTACGCCGCCGAGAACCCGGCCGAATTCTTCGCCGTCACCAGCGAATACTTCTTCAGCGCCCCGGATTTGCTCCACGAGGCTTATCCGCAAGTCTACGAGCAGCTAATGCTTTTCTATCGCCAGGATCCGCTGGCCCGGCTGCGGCAACTTCTCGCCGAGAACCCGGTCTATCAGGCACACGACTAAGGTCTCTACGACCTCTGGTACGTGGCGTCGCCGGCAGAATATGCCTATAATCGCCGCCACTTTTTGGTCAATCCGGCCAAGTGTTTTTGGTCAACTAACGGGGGCACCGCCCAATGAGCTACAGCAAGATTCCGGCTGGCAAAGACCTGCCGAACGACATCTACGTCGCGATCGAGATCCCGGCCAACCACGCGCCGATCAAATACGAAATCGACAAAGACAGCGATTGCCTGTTCGTTGACCGTTTCATGGCCACCCCGATGTTCTACCCGGCCAACTACGGTTTCATCCCTAACACTCTGGCTGACGACGGTGATCCCCTCGACGTGCTGGTCGTGACCCCTTACCCGGTTGCTCCAGGCTCGGTGATCCGCGCGCGTCCAGTCGGCATCCTGCACATGACCGACGACGGCGGCGGCGATGCCAAAGTCATCGCAGTGCCACACGACAAGCTGTCCCAGCTGTACGTCGACGTGAAGGAATACACCGATCTGCCAGCCCTGCTGCTGGAACAGATCAAGCACTTCTTCGAGAACTACAAAGACCTCGAAAAAGGCAAATGGGTGAAGATCGAAGGTTGGGGCGACGCAGAAGCCGCTCGCACCGAGATCATGAAGTCGGTTGCTGCTTACAAAGGCTGAGCACAGCTGTGAGCCTTGAGCTTCAAGCTGCAAGAAAAACCCCGGTGCTCCGGGGTTTTTTGTGGGCGCTGATAACAGCGCTGGCAAACAGAGCGTTTAAGGATTTTCTTGTACGGTTTTTGGCTGTGTAGCGTTCCTTAAAACCGGCTTACATCCAGTCGTAAAATTCCCGCGCAATTTGAACAGTTCGTTTATTCAAAGCCCTCTCCAGCGCCCGTAGACTCGCGCTCATGAAAAAAAACACTAGCGGTCCACGGTTTAAAGCGCTGCTCAAAGCAGCGAACATCACGACGACAGGATTCGCCGATTTCCTGGACACGCCTCCGCAAAATGTACACAACTGGTACACCCGCGGAGTGCCCGCTTACTGCATGGAAGAAGTCGCGCGCAAACTGTCAGTTCACAGCACCTGGCTGAAAACCGCCGAAGGGCCGAAAGACCTGTGCCTGATCGACGAGACCGGCAACCTCTACGACGCCCAGGCGATTCGCGGTTCCTACAGCGTGCTCGAACCGACCGACGTCGAGCTGCCCTTCTATAAAGAAGTGGCCATTGCCCCCGGCTCCAACAAAACTCACGTGATCGAAGACGACAGCCAACCCATGCGCCTGTCCCGCAGCGATCTCGACTCACTGGACATCAACTACAAGGACGCCATCTGCGCCCACATGATCGGCAACAGCATGGCCGAGAAAATCGAAGACGGCTCGATCATCGCAATCGATCGTGGCTTGACCCAGATCGTCGACGGCGAAATCTACGCGATCGAGCACGACGGCATGTTGCGGATCAAATACCTGCACCGGATGCCCGGCAACGGCCTGCGATTACGCAGCCACAACAGCTCGCAATACCCGGACGAAGTATTCCGGGCGGCACAGATCGAAGAGCAAAACATCCACGTGCTGGGCTGGGTGTTCTGGTGGTCGACACTGCACAAACGACGGCCGCCATTGCCATTCCTGTAACGCATTACCCTATAGCACCTGGCAAAGCCTGCGTCCGGCTGCGCAGCAGTCGTAAATCCGCTAATCGCGGTTATTCAGTCACACCGGGGGCCATGACCTTACGACTGCTACGCAGCCGGACGCAGCCTTCGGCAGCTGCTACACATCAGTGCAATCGCTCTACCCGGCACTTCCCACTGGGAATCCGCTAAAAAAATCAGTATGCTGCGCCCCACATTTGCGCTCACCCCGCCCCGCGGCGCTGAGCGCACCCGACCCGGCAGATGACTTTCTCGCCGAGTCCCACAGCCGGACGCAAGAGCCGGGTGTACGTTTTGAAGGCTGGCGCGGTTTACCAAAAATAAACCAAGCCAGTCCCCGAGAAGCCGGCCACAAGCCGGCTTTTTAATTGTCCAAAATAATCCTATCCCGTCCGAGAATCTTCCTGATAGCTTAGCTATTCCGGGGGTTTCAAGCATTCCCCTGTCCGATGGTGTTTAACGCCATCTGACCTCATCCGAGGTGGAAGTGGGGGGACAGGTGGGGGGACAAAGGGACAGTAAGGGGAAATCCATGAGCAAACTGAATCCGAAACAAGTCGAGAACCTGACCGAGCCTGGCACTTACGAAGATGGCGATGGCCTCCGCTTGGTCGTCAAACCTACCGGACGTAAATCCTGGCTACTTCGCTTTCAATTGGCGGGGCGTCGTAGGGAGATGGGCTTGGGCTCATTCCCTGAAGTCAGCCTAAAGAAAGCCAGACAAGCAGCCAGCACCAAACGCAGTCAATTGAACGATGGCATTGATCCCCTGACAGCCAGAGACGTGGAGCGTGCAGCTCAACGGGAAGCTCAGCGTGCAAATGAAGCCAAGCAACTAAAATTCGAGACGCTCGCAACGCAATACCGTGACGCTCACGGCGCGGCGTGGTCGGAAAAGTGGCGTAAAGGGTGGCTGCGGAAACTGGAGCTGTACGCGTTTGATCACATAGGCAAGCTGTCAGCCGAAGACATAGGCACTCCCGAAGTGCTTAAGGTGTTGCAACCCATCTGGGCCACCAAGACCAGAACCGCTGACGAGGTACGCGGGCAAATAGAACAAGTCCTGGACGCAGCCAAGGCACGTAACCTGCGACAAGGTGAGAACCCTGCTCGCTGGCGCGGGCACTTAGACAACCTGTTGAGCCGTTCTGAAAAGAGGAAAGCTCGGAAGCGTGAGCACTTTGAAGCTTTGCGCTGGCAGGAAGTGCCTGAGCTGATGATGAAGCTCAGGGCGAGCTCCACACCTCCATCATGGGCTGCTCAACTGCTTATCATGACCAGCGCACGCGCCCACATGGTCAGGTTCGCTCGTTGGGATGAGTTTGATCTAGAAGCTAAAACTTGGTCACTGCCAGATGAGAGAATGAAAATGCGGGTAGCTTTCGTCATTCCGCTCGCCGAGGACGTCGTAAAACTGGTGAAAAGTATTCCGCGAGATGAAGGAAGTCCTTTTCTGTTCCCAGGACAAGGCAAGACTGGGGCAATGCATGCAAATGCTGTACGAACTCTACTGCATGACATGGGGTACAAGCACATCACTCGCCATGGCTTTCGATCTTCATTTCGTGACTGGGCCGGTGAATGCACCCATTATCCTCGTGAAGTCTGTGAAATGGCGTTAGCACATGACGAGCGTGATCAGACCGAGGGAGCGTACTCTCGCTCGGACTTTCTTGATAAGAGGCGCTTACTCATGAATGACTGGAGCTTATTTGTAACACTCCCACCCACGTCAACCTGAGCACTAATCAATTTATTGATTAGTCTCAGAAAAAACGCCCCTCCAGTAGGTGATATCATCCCCTCTCGCGCATGCGCAGCCTAGCACGAGAGGTCTTCAACTTTTGCACCATAGACGTCTCGGTTCGGTTGATCATCGCGCAACTAAAAAACCAACAACTAAGCGACTCACCTCAAGTGACAGATCAATACAACTTCGACGCCTCTGCGCTGAAACTCATATAACCATCCCAAGCACAGACTGACCGCACAGAAATTTTATTCTGAAGTTAATTTAAAATCACTTAAAACTACCGAAACTTAACAATTTTCTTAGCCACGACATCTTCTGCTAGCATATTTAGGACACAACCACACAGATCGTCACGATTACGCTCAATCCCCTGACATTTAACACCATGATAAACGTCATCAATTATCATATCCACAATAGATACATAAGTGGCGCGTGCACGATAAGGAGCGTGCGCACGGAGGGCGTTCAGAATAGTTTGACGAATGAGACTTTCACTCATACCAATCTTACGACTAATTTCCGCACTCGTCTTCGCCTTACCAGTCCCGCCTTTAAATCCCCTCTCTCGCCGCGCCCGCCCCTCCCCCGGATATGATCGATCGTATATATCGACATACTTTAGAACACTCAGACATTCCTCATTGCAACCAACAGAATTCCCGCTCAATAAGAAATCATAAGCCCTAGCTGTATATATTGAAATAGTCTCTATCAAATAGCGCTCATGCTTCTTAGATCTAGAATCTCTACCAACAAGAGCAAGAATATTTTGTTCATACTCAGAATCTATTTCCCCGCAACTAATTCGCTTTTGAGTTTCATCCAACATTCCGATTACCAGGTCCGAGCTTATTCCGCGCCTCCAAAAATCACCAGAACCACCCGATAAAATTCTTTCGACATCAACACAGATGTCTTTAAAGCTCTCAAATTCTGAACTTTCAATCACCCCCTTAAACTTCTCATCAACTAGAGCACCACTCATTTCAACAATATTTGAAGCTACGACTAAAACAGATCTTTCCAACTCAAATTCACTATCACTCTTCAAGCCCGATATCAGATTAGCCGCCCCCTCAATGCTGTACCAGTCAACCGAAAACCCATCCAACCCAACAGCTTCCTCAGAGCCAACTATTTTAACAACAAAATACCCACACATTCCTCTCGCACCAAAATAAACACCTTCCCCAACAGCGTCCACCTTCACCTTCAACCCACTTTCATTAAATACCGATTCGATAATCGCACTTTCTGGAGACTTATCTACAGACAACTCAACCCTTATAAAGAACCCTCCAACCAGGCCAGGTTCTGTGCGTAATAAAACACGACCATTAGAGCCAACCAGGATCGCCAAGTACTCTATCGCTTCAGGCACGTCCATTCATCACCCACCAAACCTTAAGATACTAAAAAAATACAAAATCATATTAAATTAACTCAATCTCCGCTACTCGCCCATACACAACCTCCTTCACTCGCCCCTTTTCCACCAGATAATCAACTGCGCGATTTAGCCGTGTAGCACGACGCAAGGCTGCTGGCCCCCGCTGCAAAACGTCATTTCGCTTAGTCCGCCTAAAAAGTGGGCTATCACACCTAGACTGCAACCAAGAGATTAGCGCATCAGCATCAGTAACAACTTGAGGCGAAAACGAAAAAAGCCCCTTATACATCACAGAGCACCCCATAACAATTTTCTCAGCAGACGACAACTCGGACAGGGAAATTTCAGTTCCACCAGACTCAAAGAAGTGAAGTAAAGCGGCAACTCTAGAAATATTTTCCACCAACTTTGACGCATGATCACGAGCCCGCTCATAGCTACCACCAACCCTCATTTCTCTCTCGATCTTATTGTGAAGCCATATCAACTCCTCGCTAGCCTCAGCTGAAAAACCAACCACTGACTTACTCGCATCACGGCTATCAAACTTTTTAACATTCTCTTCGAGAAGTTCTTCTATTCTCTTTTCATATCGACTTAAATCGACCCGAACCTCACCTTCAATAAATCGAGTACCCTGAGTAGACTCTGGATAAAAAATCAATGACCTCGCAAAAAATCCTGATGCCTTACCAAGCTCGCCTTTTCTTTCTAAATAGTCCTCAAACACCCTTGGCTGGACCCCAACACCAATACTAAACCGCACGTCTGCCAATGAGAAATCCCCTGAATAAGCCCGCCCAACTTCAAGACCGGAGCCGCTCCATAAAGCGTTCATCATGCCTACCTGATTTACAACGCCCCTTAGGGCTATATCACCCTCACTCGTAAACAATGCTGCGGACGGACAGTCTTGTGCCAATGCTTTAGATAACGCAGCAGCAGTGACATCTTGATGAGTCATCTTAAACATTGGCGGGCGGGCAGGTTCTGATTTAGCGTGCACCAAAAGATCGCTTTCAAGCTGTTTATAACTGCTCAATGTTAAGCTTTCATCAAGCATCTTTTTTTGAATTTTCTTTTTCTGCTTTTCCCACAATTCCAACAAAACCGACCATTCTCTGATTTTTTGAGAATCCGACAATTTTCGTTTCTTTTCAAACGCTCTTAGAGCTTTAACTGCAATATCTTCAATCGCGGTTTTCCTCTCACCTGAAAGCGCTATCGAAAAAATCATTAGTGATACCGGCCCAAGACTCCCCCACGGCCTTCTTACATCTATTAGATACTGACAAACCAACGAAACAACTGAAAGAACAACCGACAAAACCAACTCAACCGGCGCCAGAGTCTGTTGTGCAATACTTACTACCGCATCTTTAAAAATTGGGAATGAGTCGATTTCTTCCATATCAGTGGACGAGCACCCAGACTCATTATCACCAAACTTACCACCATCGATAGAACTCATGACTTCACACCTATTTACTTAGCCTAAAATAATTAGGCTATTAGTTATTCAAATTGTTAATTTTTCATTTTCTATTACTGAGCCAACGAATAACGTCATCAAGAAACCACCCAACCGCTACTCCTTTTGCAGACAGGCGTACCGGCCTCGGGAATTCTGAGTCATAACGAGGACTACTTGGATTTAACCAGTCATACAGGGTTGATCTCGAAACCGAGAGCATCTCGCTTAACCGCTTCATACGGATCACCCTCACAACAGGCCCACCTGCCCCACACACTGCATCGACACCCTGATTTCTATGTTCACAGTTCACGATCCACCTCCAAATCGGTTAAGGCGTCATCGTATTTCGGGCATCCCAGCACCTCATCTGCACTGCTTAAAAGTTATACAGAACCCCTAAGCACAGACCTTGACATTTATAAAAAACTAGAAATCAAAACGCAGATAAATCGCAAATCTAATACCGCGCACCTGCTATTCCAGCTACCGAGTAGCTGGAATAGCAGGGGCCTCGCAGTCCATTCGAAAAAATCTCATTGATACATAACCACCTTGACTACCCCACCCACGAGGTTCGCCCCATGTCATTGCAGTGCCCTCGCTGCCACTCTCCAAAAGTCGACTCCTCCCATCACGCCATGAAAATTGGTGCCGTCATCGGTACCGTGGGCGGCGCTACGCGTGGCGTCAGCGCCGCCCTCGCAGGCAGCCAGGCTGGCGCGATCATCGGTGCCATTGCCGGCCCACTCGGCATCACACTCGGCTCTATATCGGGCGCCATCCTTGGCGGACTGGCCGGTGGCATAGGTGGCTGCGCGCTCGGCGCTCAGCTCGGTGAGTCGCTCGACCGCCACGTCCTGGCCCACAACCTCTGCCTGCTCTGCGGTCATCGCTTCAATCTTCCCACCTAACTTTCTATGTATTACGTCCTTCTGGTGCTGCGCCTTGCGCAGCATTGATGCAGACGTGCACCCCAAGGAATCTGAACCATGGCTCACCTCATCGAAACAATGGCCTACGCTGGCGCTACACCGTGGCATGGTCTGGGCAATCAGCTCACGCAGAAACAACCGATCGAAATCTGGCAACGCGAGGCCGGTATGGACTGGGAGATCCAAGAGAGCCCCGTCCACTTTAAATCTAGCGCCGTCGGCCACCTTGGCGCCATCCACTCCTTCCCCGAGCAGAAGGTGCTCTTTCGTTCGGATACCAAGGCCCCGTTGTCGGTGGTATCCCGGCGCTATCACATAGTGCAACCAAAGGAGGTGCTGGAGTTCTATCGAGATCTTACTGATGTATCGGGCTACGAACTGGAAACGGCCGGCGTGCTCAAGGGCGGTCGCAAGTTCTGGGCACTGGCGCGTACAGGGCAAGGTGCCGCACTCAAGGGTAAAGACCATGTTAACGGCTATCTGCTGCTGGCCACGTCCTGCGACGGCACCCTGGCCACCACCGCAACGCCGACTACCGTACGCGTTGTCTGCAACAACACCCTGACCATTGCTTTGGATGGCACCAGCCGCGCCATCAGGGTGTCGCACAACACTCGCTTTGATCCCAAGGCGGTGAAGAAACAACTTGGTATAGCGGTCTCGCAATGGGATGACTTCATGTATCGCATGAGGGAGCTAGCCGAACGTAAGGTGCAGTGGAGTGAGGCATTGGGGTTCTTTATGAACGTACTCTGCGAAACAACGCCGACCGCCACATTGCCAGAAGTACTGCCCAACGAACGCGCTCTGCGCAAAGTCCAGGAACTGTACGAAGGCCGTGGCCGTGGCAGTCAGCTGGACTCTGCACGCGGCACCGCCTGGGGGCTGCTCAACGCCGTGACCGAATACGTCGATCATGAGCGTCGTGCCCGCAGCAACGAATACCGCATGGACTCGGCCTGGTTCGGCCAGGGTGCGCAGATCAAACAACGTGCCCTGGACACAGCTCTGCAACTGGTCGCCTGACCGCATACCTCTTCCAACCCATAACGCCCGATCAGCCTCATCACTGATCGGGTAGTCCTATTTCCAAAAGGTAAAGGTTATGCAATCTAATCCATTGAAAAGTATCACCAAAACATGCCCGGTGCTGCGCTTGATCAGCACCAAGAAATGCCCCACGAAAATTGGTTGGAAGCAGGCAAGCACGGTAGTGGCAGCCCGGATGTTGCGTCCATCAAGGGCCATGCAAAGCAACGCAGGCGAATCCCAGCTCACTAGACGGCAAGCTCCAAGTGCTCGCCACTAAACCCACTGGCCTAAAAGTTGCCTGCTTCCTTGTAGGTTTTGGAGATCTGAAATGACCCTACTGCGATTTCTGCTGTGCCTATTTGCGTTCATTGGCGCATTAGCGGCAGCCGGGGCGCTCGTCGCAAGCTTTGTACTGATGTTGCGCTTCCCGCCACTCCTAGTTGCCGTGCTGCTGGCGTGCTGGATCCTGAATCGCCTGCTCAAGGTGCTGAGCACATCATCCATTTGGAACCATCCCACCAAAAATACAACGATTTAACAGTCGCCTCTTCAGCCTTTAACAGTCGGACACCGAATGCTCAATCACGGCCAAGTCGGTCAACAAGGCGCTCCACCATTTCCATGACGAGTGCCCGGTCATCCAGTGCCAGCGGGGACAGCAAATCGTAAAGCCTGCGCGCTTGATCTTCTGGACGTGAACTCACCTCGGTCAGTAAGTCGGCTGTATCGCAGCCGAAAATCGTCGCGAGCTCAACCAGCCGCTCGACGTTGGGCATCACGACCCCGCGCTCTATGCGCGATACAGCCTCACTGCCAATCCCAAGCCTCTCGGCAATCTGCTCCTGACTCAACTGGCAGCGTACACGTTGACGAGCAATCGCTTGCCCAACCAACTCTGCCAGTTGCTTCGATTCAGTTTTTGACATGCCACCCTCCAGTTCAACCCGGATGGTTGGCGATCAACCCGTTGACATGAAGGACCTTACAGGCCGAGACTCACCCCAAACGGTTGATATTCGGCTTATTCCCCAATCCACCACCTCATGCAGGGAGCTCAGAAAAAACATGATCGTCGTAACAGGTCTGAATGAAGCGCAGATTGAAGGTCTCGTGAAGAGCAAAGCGTCCTTCGAGATCCATGGCCTCAGAGGCAATTTCATGGTGGGCATCAAACTTGTCGAAACCAAGATTGAAAGCCTGGGACTGAAGTGTCGAGTCACAAGTGACGTGAAGAGCACCGTGGTACAGGGCGGCGCACTTGGCGCTGTATTCAGCGTCCTCACAACACCTGCAACATTGACCATAGCAACATTGACGGCCGTAGCAGGTGTGGGCCATGCGCTAGTCACTTACAACCCCGACTACGAAATCCGCAAAGACTACGTCAATAAAAAGCTCAGGGTCACGTACAAGAAATAGCTCTCAAATAGTTACCGGAAGCAACATTGATTGCCCCCACGACACGCTGGCGTTCGCCTTTATCATCGGCTGTTAAACGACCTGCTCTTATTTCACACTCGACAAAAGCAACAAACTGGAGAACCTATGAAACGGATACTCAGCATCCTTCTGCTCGCTTTCTGCGCCAACGCAAATGCCGTCGTGGATCATTACGCATGGGGCAACATCGCCTTCCCAGACGAGACCTCTACCAACGGTCTTCCCGAAGCAATTCCGTGTATCGCCAAGAAATCTTTCAACGGCCAACCTATGATCAAATGCACTTGGCTGGAGAACTCCCGCGAGGTACTTATCTGGGATGCCCAGCGCCAGCAGGACCGACGCTATGTCAACCAGGTAAGTGGTACGTGTCTACGCGGTAAGTGCCGGACAAACACTAGCTTGGTAGGTGAGTGGAATCAGGATGCCTTCTTCGCGCTGTCGATTTGGTACCGTATCGGCATCAGCACCGACGGTAAGCCAGTGGCTTACCGTATCGACACCTCTCAGCAAATGTCGTACGCGAAAGCCGGCTCTATGCTGTACCAGTTCTACCTGGATATTGGCGTCCCTGATAATCAGCTCATCGCTACGTTTGACGGGCGCTATGAAGGCGGGTACGCAGCTTGGCAAGCAGAGAAAGGAAGTATTAAAAAAGCGGCTGTACCGTCACCAGCTGCCCAGCAGCAATTCGAATGGCCGGACGTAAAAAGCGCTTGGTGCAACCCGCGCATGGATGATGACTGCTACATCAACGAGAAGAAGGCCCCAGTCGCGGAATTGGGTAAGTACCTGCCTTCGGTGAGTGAGTCTAACGTCGATCAGATCGGTGGTCACTGCGAAACCATCCTCTGCTTCGATAAGGATGACCAACCGATGGGCTACCTACTACAATAACGACCCTGAGCCACCTGACTAAAGGCACCAGCCTTCCACTCCAGACTGACATCAGCTGAGCGATAGATACGCTACTCTCCCCCTAGCCAGTTGCATCCTAGGTATCTATCGCGTGGCTCGGCCGCATTTGATCATCCTTCAGCACCGACTTCCTCCACAGCCATGCTGACCATCGCCATAGTGTTTGGTTGCTACTTTGCAAAGGTAGCTTGACCGACGAAAGAACTCATCCTGCCCGAAGTAATCTGTACGAGTTAAGTGGTGGGTAGCCCCCAGGGGAACATGAACCGCGCCACGTACCTCTGCCACTTGCAGGCGAAGAGCCCTAGCCCAAGCCAATTCAATACGGTTGTGCATGTTGCTACGCTCTGAGCCTATACCTCCCATCGAGCGATAGGCATCACGATTGAGAAACACAATACAATGATAATGAGGGCGCTCTCTCACCCTACCTAGCTCTCTGACCCAAAACATCCGAACTTTGGAATCATGGGCTGATCTATTGCGGTTTCGAGCACGTTGACGATCCCAGAGAATCTGTTCACCCAACGACGCCTTAAATCTCCGAATCACCTGATTGGTCAGTGCATCGCTAGGTAAAGGTTTTCCATGCGGTATTCTCAAATCAAATCTGAAAGCGAATACGCGAGAATAATCACCCAACGCGTATTGCATGGTCTGGTAGAGTTTTTCCAAGTACTGCTCAACAAATGGACCGGCATCCACCATGAGGGGGTAACCATCATAGGTGGCGTCGCGCCAATAACGAAGATTCGTGTTTCCAGGGATACGTTTTGATTTGAATGAAACGCTCATTGCAGTATGTCCTCGTGGTAGGTCATACCGAGTGTTGGTTAAGTAATTTTTTAACCATGAGCGCTTACTGGATAATTACCAGCAGACTTGTGAATGAGGGATATCAGAGTGATTGGAAGCGTAGTACCTATACCCGAGGACCACTTTTCCAGCATTTGCAATACATAAAAACAAAATCCCCAGAAACTATGGAGATTTCCGCCGCTTTAACGATAAAGATCACTCCAACAAATTATCACCAACTACGGAGATTTATCACTGCAATAAATGGCAATTTTTATCGGTATTCGTATATCGATGACCCAACACTTCAAAATACCCGAAATATCTAAAACCACACCTGCTGACGCATTCTCGGGCAAAAACTACATGCTGAAATTTATTAATATATTCTATTAAGAACATGAACTTATCCATGCAATACGGAGTGAACGGTACTTCGATGACAAGTTGATCTTTAGAGACCAAGCTCGCGGAAAAATGTACGAGGGGGGAGCCGAGTTACCTAACAAGCGTATTCATTGAAAATTAAGAAATCAGGATCGACATGGCGGGTATCCACTAGAATGAGGGCATGCCAGGCCTTCACCACCTACAAAGAACGCCACCCGTCGAAATTGCATTTCAGGGCTTGATAGGACTGGAGAAATCACTGTATAAAAAAACAGTACCCCGATAGAGTGTTAGAGATAACGCTCTCACGAGCTAGGCGATTGAACGCTGGGTAGGAGTCCAGTGCTCAAGATCTACAGATACGTACCGACAGCCTATCCGATTGAGGTAATGGGCTGCGCTGTCTAGGGTTTTAAAACGGCGAATATGACCTCGCTTTGCTTGCAAGGCACATTTCGTCAACCCCGTACCTACCAGCACCACAAAGGCGTCCCGCTCAGCCGAGATAGTGACATCGACCTGAGCGCCCACGCCAAGCATTTCCCTGAGGGATTCACATTTTATCATGCCTTCTATAGCCATAGCGCCAACCTCGCAGGTTGTCAGCTTATGCCAATCCCCCAAAAATACCAAGACGGGACCCCGAAAGCACAAAAACGGGATCCACTATTGCCGAAAATGAGCCTAACTGCTAATGTTAGCAGCATGAGTATTAATAGCAAAGCCTTTAGAATTCACTCTTCAGGCCAGGGGCAAAACGTATGACGCTACGAGTAGCTTCCTTTTTCGCAGGCATCGGTGGCTTCGATCTTGGTTTCGAACGCGCCGGCATGGAAGTCGTCTGGCAATGCGAGGTTGAACCGTTTTGCCAGAAAATCCTTTCGCAGCATTGGCCACACGTTCCGTTGGCAAAAGACATTACAAAGGTGACCCCAGATGAAATCCCAGATGCAGATGTTTGGGTGGGAGGATTCCCCTGCCAAGATGTCTCCCTCGCCCGAATGGGCCCCAGAAGCGGACTTAGAGGAAAAAAGTCTGGACTCTTCTACGACTATGCAAAGCTTATTGAAAGCCGCCGCCCCTCTGTTGTCGTTATCGAAAACGTATCAGGTCTCCTCTCTTCCCACGAAGGACGCGACTTCGGAATCGTCATTCAAACGCTGGCCGAACTCGGGTATGGCGTGGCGTGGCGAGTGCTTAACAGCCGCTACTTCGGAGTCCCCCAGTCTCGCCAAAGAGTCTTTATTGTTGCCACTTATAGAGACCCAGGACTTGCCGGAGAAATACTTTTTGAGCCCCAATGCAGCGAAGGGAGCGATTCGGCGGGCAGACCAAATGGGCAGAAGCCTATTTCCCCCTTTAAGACAAGCTATGGAGATCCTGTCAACGGCCCCATCGTCCAAGGAATAGCATACTGTTTGTATGCTTGCTCAGCGCGTCATACAGGGACGGACTGGAGTCGCACCTACGTATCCTACCCCGCAGGCCGTGTACGCCGCCTTACGCCACTGGAATCAGAGCGAATCCAAGGCTTCCCCGACAATTGGACATTGCCGCTAGACAACGACGATGATTCAGACAGGATTGAATCAAAGCGTTATCACGCAGCGGGCAATGCAGTAACAGTGAACGTAGTGGAATGGCTTGGTAACCGGGTACGGAGCGTAATAGAAAGCAAGCAGGCCTCAAACTTGAAGCCCGCCACAAAACGCTCAAAAGTCGACGCGGACGTCCTCGTATAGCTGACCTAGTAATTTCGGACTAGGCCATTCTAATTTGTTAGCTGGTAGCCGGACCAAGGGAATTGGACCGGCAACAGCTTCAAAACTTTGCATTACCACTGGAGAGTTAGCAAATGCGGTTTTTGCCAATTCTGTAATGACGACCTCGTAGCCAACTCCGTCGAATCTCAGAGCTAATAAGTACTGATCAAACGCCCAGTGATGCAATTTACAAAGACATAAACCATTAACAACAACATCTGCCTCGTATTGCGACCAAGGGATAATGTGCGCAGCGTCAACACCAGCTATCCGAACACCTTCTGACGTCGGAAGTTTTAGGCCACAGAACAAACATCCGGAATCATAAGCCCGTCTGACATCTCTTCTGAACTGTGTAGATGCCGGCCCACGATCTTTTTGAAGACGCCATCGATCAGCAACCCTTCTACGGATTTCGATGTCTGCCGGATCGATTTCGTCAAGAGGAGGAGTCTCAACCATCGGTTGTGATCGCAGCATATCAAGCAACAACGGAACGGGATCTTCCCCAGGAATCAGGACTGCATCACTGTCCTTCGCCGCCTCTTCAGTCGCCCTGATCACATCCAGCACAAGACGCTCTGTAACGCTACTGATAACACTGCCTGTCTGGATATTTGCATGATGCGCTCGCAAAGCTTGCGCTACACGAGGCGGAAGGCTTTCGACCTTCTGGTAAAGGTGCATAAGCTGAGAGATTCGTTTTGAAAAATCGATCTCTTGAGTCACGCTGTCATTTACGCAGTCAATTCCACCAAGCTTGATAATTGCCTGGTCATCAAGGACTAATACTGACTTTATCTCAACGCTTGAAAGAATGTACCGCTCAGCGATAATTACCGGCTGACCACCAAGTAACTGACTCTCTTCCCGAATAGACTTCGGCATTAGCAGCAATGCCTCAAGCTGTCTCTGAATGTGTATGCCGGTATTACTGAGACGGCGTAGTCGTGGCTTACCGCCTTGTTTTTTTAATGCGATGTTTGTAGGTATTTTTCCAAGTTCCGGACCTGCATCAATCACCAGCTGTTTTTCTATTAGCATAGTGGTGCTGTAACCATCAACTGCACCAGCCAACTCGTACTCGCCGCGACCATTACTGGAGCGTTTGTGGATTTTCATTTAGCAATCTCATCAGCATCGGCGAATAAATCGCTTATGCCAATTCCAAGCCCTTCCGAAAGCGCATGAAGAACTGTCACAGTGGGATTTCGCACTCCTCGCTCGATGCCGCTGATATAGGTGCGGTCCAGATTTGAACGCGCACCAAGCTCCTCTTGAGACCATCCTTTTGCTAAGCGACGGGCTCTGACACGCGTACCAAGCGATATGCAAACTTCGTTATCATTCATCTCATGACTTTCATTGAAATGATGACAATCAGTCTACGGACTATGAGTCACACTACGAGCGAACGGTCTTGTTCTCCGCGAAATAGCGAAATTGCCTGCCTGCGAAGACACAGGAATCGTGGGGGGACGCGGTTAAAATTGCATCCCCCCCACGGCGTTGTCTAACACAACTCGATACTGACCCGCCCTGGAACACGCCCTCCCTGGCGGCGATAGTGATTAGCCGGATAGAAACTCCAACACAGCAGCCGTGACAATATTCATCATCTTTCTTGATCGAACCGGTCCTATATACGAGGCTCTCTGAAACGTAGCTTCGGACGAGGTCAAAGCTTGACCCACTGTCAATATTCCAACCGTACGGAGCGCAGACTGTTGATGGTCTGTCAGATCAAGTGCCGAAACCGGCTTTGCGAGCAGACGTTCTAGCTCAGTTGAAAGATCGGCATCAGCCATCGTGCCCACCCGATTTGCGACTTCTACAAACACCGGGAGGTTCTGGCCATACTCCGTGAAACGCTTGACTGTGAGCCCCTTTCGAATCTCCGTGATGTAGGCAACCGGGTTCGCCGATGGAGCAGCAAGACAACCTATATTGATTGCATAACGAGAACCCACATTACCGCGAGTAGCGACCACACCTGAGTCTAATTTTGCGATTACACCGGTATACGCTAAAAGTCGAAGTGCCTCTTTCACAGCCTCAGGGGCATCACGATGAACCCAGAAATAACAGGTTCGCTCAGGTTTCCCCTCAGCTTTCCACGCATCATTTTTCTGTATTGCATCGGGGATTGCATGCTGCTCAACAAACCAGCGTCCCCAGTCGATCAATTCCTTATGACCGGGGTATCGCTCTGCTAGAGCACTGTGCTCAGCCCAAATTGAGTTCCTGTAAAAGTCTTTAAGAACACTCTGTACATCTGACGAGCGTAGACGCCCAGCAAGTGATACCGTTTTAAGGAGCAGTCTTGGATTTCCGCTAACAGCAAGCGCAAGAGCGTCAAAATTCTCGCCATTTTTTTCTATATCAACCTGCAATTCTGCGCCAGATTGTTTAATAACAATTTCGCGCATCTGCTCGCGATAGGTTGCCTCGTGCACGTCACGATTCAGCGATTCGATCTGTGCATCATGCACTGCTTCAAACGAAGAGCCGTAGGAAGTTACACCAGGATATACCGCAGCGTTGCATGTCATGTACGGAGAACGAAGATCGCGAAATAGGGTAAAGAATTGCCTTTGATGCTCGGGTCTAAAAATGTGAGCGGCCTCATCGAATAGGACATTAATTCGACGCAACCCAAGTTCCTTGCAAAGATCTTCTATGGCATCTTTGAAAGATTCAACGTCCGGCACGGGCCCATCATCAACGATACTTCCAGGGGTCTTAAAGGAATCTTCAAAATGCTGTGCCACTTTTTCGAGCTGAGTCTCTTCCCCTACAACACCTAGCGCTCCACCTGCAAGCACGGCGGCGGATAAGGAAGGTTTTGCCAGTAGCCCGAACTGGTACAGCGTGCGGAGAATACGAGACGAAAGACGAGCAAGCATCCAATGCTGAAATTGCTGGTCATTTCTTGTGCTAAGGAGCGAGCTTTTCTGAAACGAAACGTATACAGGCAAAACCTTGGTGGCCGAGTACTCCCTGACCTGCTGTTGCTCACATACCCGTAACAGGAATGATTTGCCAGTTCCCCGGCTGCCTTCCAAAATCAGCGGACTAGCTGACTTTAAACCCGAGACCAACTGCAGATCCCGCTCCGTGGGAACAAACAGACCAAGCACCTCCTCCGGGCGTAGGTCCTCGGTTCGAATTACGAAGCTTTTTGAATCATTCATGTTAGGCATCTACAGTGCACTCCGTACGGATGGCTGCTATGTGGCCGAGCTGCTCTATCAATACAGGCTCTATTTCTAATCTCTTCGGTTTCGGCAGAGCTCGCAGATAGCGCAACGTGAAGGCAAAATGGATGACAAGACGGACTGATGCAGCTTTTGCATGCCACAGCTCAAAGGTATCTTGGGAAAACTCCAAACTAGAAGGCAGCGGAATGTGATTGGGTGTATTCCCATGGATACACTCCGAAAGCTCTCGGTACAACGTTTTTGCTAACTCCCTGTAATGGCTTGTATGTTCAGATAGCTCAGCAAAAAAGGCTCGACAAAATCTCGTGCTCAAAGGGCCGTCTTGGTGATCTACCAAGACGGCCCAGATGGTGTCCTTTTCGCCTTTTATCCACTCTTCGCGCAGAACGAGATCCGCTGACAAATGGATGCTCTGCATGCAAAGCTCAAGCACCAGCCGCAATCCCTTGAACCCATTCCTGTATTGCCCTTGGCAGACGTTGAGCATGGCCAAGACGTATTCGCTCGACGCGGTAGCGACCAGGCTAGACTCAGCGTAGCCGGAAATCGCCTTGCACCAGCTATCTAGGTCATTTGCGAAAAGGTAGCTTTCACCAATACACGCTTCGTTCCTTTCACTTAAGGACAAATCTACGACGCTATGGCACTGTAAATGGAGTCGGCGCAGCACTTCTCTTGGGCCGAGAAGACCATGGAGCCCGGAAGCATTTTGGTTGGTTTGATCTGTCAAGGCCTTTCCCTAGGTAATGGCAAGTAATTGCTATCAGATCGCCCAGCTTAACTGATCAGTTATCGCGACAGTAGAGTCAACAAATAACCCATCGCATCTAGCTATGCACGACACGCCCTAAGCTCCGAACCGCAACTTATGAGCGAAAGTAGTCAAATGGGAACAGCCCCGAATTCATCTAGTTTCCGGATGCTCGGCCCCATCATTCAAGCACGTAATTTCTCTTGTGCTACATATGACTACCTCGATGCGCACGCGCTACGTGAGCTCCATGTGGGGGGACAAATGGGGGGATAGAAATTAAAAATACGACAAAACCCAACAAAACCTGCTTAAAATACGTAAATAACGCCGCCCACAAGCCGGCTTTTTAATGTCTGGAAGAAAGCCTGCCTGTCATCTGAAACCGCTGAATGAGGGGTTGTCGGACCAAGAACTCATTGCTACCGTAACGACAAACGTCATTACAGGTATTTCACCATGGCTTCCATCAACATCCGCATCGACGATGATCTGAAACAGCGTTCATTTGCCGAGCTGGAAAAGCTTGGGGTAACACCTTCCGAACTCCTGCGCCAAACTCTTCAATACGTCGCCGAACGCGGAAAACTGCCTTTCAAAGCAGCATTGCTCAGCGAAGAGGATGAAGCCCTCATCGCAGTGGTCACTGAACGCCTGGCCGCCCCTCAGCGAGTCAAGGTAAGCCTGGATGACCTATAGCCTCGAATTTGATCGTCGCGCGCTGAAAGAATGGAACAAATTGGGCGACACCTTGCGCCAACAGTTCAAGAGGAAACTTGCTGAAGTACTCGAGAACCCTCGCATTGAAGCCAATCGGCTTCGCCAACTACCCGACTGCTACAAACTCAAATTGCGTAGCGCCGGATATCGACTGATCTATCAGGTTTTGGATCAGGAGGTCGTAGTCTTTGTGGTTGCGATCGGAAAGCGTGAGCGAGAAGCCGCTTACCAGGATGCGCAGGACCGAATCGGTCAGCAGCCTGCTGACTAATTTGAGTCAATCGCAGCACTGCTGCGACATTCCTCTTTCACGGATAACTAAACCCCTTAACCAACGTCAACTCCCCCACCGCCCGCATCGGCACCAAGAAAGTCTCCATCTTCTCGTTCGGCGTCCCTTCTTCGGTAATCACCGTCACCTGCGCAGTCGTCAGCGCTTGCACTGCGTCTTCCTGCCCTTCTTCATCATTGCGATACCCGCCGCCAAAATAATTCACGTACACCAAATACTGGCCTTTGAGCGGTGCCGGCATGGCGAAGATTTCCGGGCCGTAGCCGGTGGTGACGTCGACGTCCAGTGCGGCGCCGTTGGGGGCGGCGCGTTCGCCGTACCAGATGTGTGCGCCATCCGGGGTGATCAGGTGCAGGTCGAGGTCGGTGCCGTCGCTGTCCCATGCCAGCAACACGCGCAATTTGGCTGGGGTGGCGCCGCCGCTGGTGTTGAGGAATTGGGTGCGATGGCGCTGCTGGCCGTCCGGGCTGCGGACTTCGACGCTGTTGCTGCCGTTCGGAAAGGAGAACGGGCGGTCAAAACCGCCAGCCGCATCAATCTTCAGCGGCATGCTCACGCCGTTGACGATCAATCGGCCCGGCTCGCTGGATTTCGGCGTGGCGTTGATCTGGCCGGTGATGCGCGCGGTGTTGGCTTGGCCGACCGGGGTGTTCACCGAGGAGGCCGGGTAATTGACCGGCTGACGAAAGTTCTCACCTTCGCCTTCAGCGGCGCCGGTGCGCCAGCCGCCGACCGGGGTGTCGAGGGTGACGGCGGCGGCGAAGGTCGTCGGCAGTACGGCGAAAGTACAGAGGAACAGGAGGACCTGTGGATAACGGAGTTTCATGGCCTATTCCAGCAAGAGGTGGCGGGCGAGCCCTTCGATGTAGTTTTCATCCTGGCCGTTGGGGTGTGCTTCGAAGGCCAGGTGCAGGTATTCGTGGGTCAGGTCGAGGCGGTCTTGCAGCGACAGCACGCCGCGCACGTAAATGCGCTGGCGTTCGCGGTCGACATAGGGGCGGCCGAAGGCGAGGCGGCAAACGGCAAAACTGCTGATTTCGTTGTAGCCGACCTCGCCCTCCAACCGCGCACGCCAGCCACGCCGCTGTTTCTGCAGCCAGTCTTGCGCGGCGGGCAATGCTTCGCAGGAGGCCACGGGATTGTCCCAGCGGCTGAGGCTGGCGCGCGGGTAGGCGTGCAGCAGGATGGCGTCGTAGCGTTGACCGGCGTTGGCTTGTTCGACGGCTTGCTGCCAAGACAGTTTGTCCGGGCCGGGCTGGTCGGAGTGATAGGTGACCGTGCTGCCGGCCAGGACCAGGTCGCTGGTCCATGCGGCGATGTTGCGCGATTGCGTGGTGGCCGGGCGTGGCGCAACGCGTTGGCGGCTGCTGCTGTCGTCGATGCTCAGGCAGTCGCCGTTGCGCGTGGCGTTTTGCAACAGGTAAGTGCGGATCGCGATGGCCAGCGCTTTGGCAGCCTCTGCGGGTTCGGACTTGGCCTCGCGCTGCAGCACACGGGCGACGTATTCCTCGCGATCCAAGCGGGCGACAAGTTTGTCACCGAGCAAAAACAGCTCGCCATCGCTGTGAATATCCAGCTGATTGCCATTGGCGAATTCAACTCGATAGTCGCCCTGCAACGGCCCGCCAGACACCACCCGATCACCCGCCAACACCCGGCCAATCGGATAGCGGGAAAACAGCCCGACTTCCACACAGCGCCCGGCATCCAGCGGCCATGCAACCGGCAGCACCGCCGCCAGCGCTTCGCCGTAATGGCGCAGGACCATTTGACTGGTGCCGCGACCACCGGCCCAGATCGGTGTGCCGTCCGCCAGCCAACCGGCAAAACCACCTTGGCGCGACGCCGGGTCCTGGTCGCCCAGCCAGCTCCAGGTTTTCACCCGCAAGCGGCCGCCGAGTTCACCGACGACATTGCCGTCCGCCGCGCTCAACACCACGTCCAGCAACACGCGCCGCGCTTGATCCTGCGCCGGCATCAGCGCCAGCACTTTCAACAGTTCAGCCACGGAAACCCGCGTCGCCGGTTGCAACGACGGCAAGCTCAGCAACCACTCCGGCGCCTTGCGCGACTGCCAATAGCTGCGCCAATCCGCAGCATTAATGCCCAACCGCGCGGGCTCAAAATACAACCCACAGGATTTGACCAACGCCTGATCGCGCGAAATCTTGCCGCCAGCCGTGCAGCAATAAACTTCTTCCTTCGACTGGCCGCGACATGCATAAGCGGGTTCATCAGCGCCGGTATCGACCAGCCACGCGTAGACAAACAGCTTCCACAGGCTGCCCAACGGCGTTTGCAGATCCGCTGGCAGCGGTTCGCGCGAGATCAATTGCGTGCGGTTCAGCGACAGCAATTCACCGTTGAAGCCCAGTCGCAAGGGTTCGTCCTGCGCTGTCGCCAGCGCAGGGAGCAAACACAGCAGCCACCAGACCAGCCGCCGGGTCATGTCAGTTGACCGTGACCTGGCCGAGCGCCGGTTTCTGTTCCTGGGCCTGATGCTGTGGTGCGTAGACCTGGGTGAAACGCACTGGTGGCAGGTTGAACTGGCCTTTTTGCGAGAAACGCACCAAGTGGCGCACGCGCAATTCGCCGCTCAGCGCGTCCACCGGAATGGCGTAGGCCAACTGGCCCGGCTCGAAGCGCGCCTTCTCCAGCGCCGTCGGTTCGGTGCCGGCCTTGCCCGACAGTTTGATGCCCCACGTGGTGCGCTCGACATCGGCGCCCGGTGGCAGCGGCACTTCGATCATGCCGTAGCGCAGCGGTTTCGCGGCTTTGCTGGTGATGATCACTTCGTCGAGGTACAGGCTGTCGCTGGACAGCGGTTTAGAGCCGACCGCTTCAAGTTTGAATTCGAACGCTTCGTCACCCGGCACCAGACGCGACAGGCGTCGGGTGATGGTCACGGCCATCGGATCAACCGGCGGTTGCTGACTCTGGAAGCTCAACGCCGCGCGCAATGGACGTTCCTGCGTCCCGGCCAGCGACAACACGGTTGGCACCGGCGTAGCGCCCTGCCATGTCCAATACATCTCGCCGGTCGCGCCGTAGTTTTTCTTCCAGCCTTCACCCGGTGCCAGAGCGATGGTCGGCGACGCCTGCTCGATGCTGCGTTGCAACCAGCTCAGGGCCAAGGCGCGTTCGAGGGTCGATTGCTGCGGCAACAGACGCTGCAACAACTGCTGCGCTTGCGCTTGATCGAACGGTTGCAGCGACAGGTTGAGGGCTTCAGCGAATGGCTGCGAACTCACGGCCAGACGCTGTTGCGCATCAGCGACTTGACGGCTGAAAGCCTCAGGCATCGTCACTTTCGACTGCTTCGCCAACGAAGCGGTCAACGCTCGCGCCGCTGCCAGGCCGAGCGCCGAATCCGGATCGCTCATCACCAGGCTGTCTTGACCATCGTCCATCAGGGTGGCGCCGTTGCCGTCGCCAGCCTTCGCCAGATCATCCATCAAGCCGCTGAGCAGCGTGTTCACCGGCAATTGCATTTGTTTGGCGAACGACAGGATCAGCGCCCGTTGCAGCAGCGGCGTGTTCGGCGCTTGCTTGGCGTACACCTCCAACACCCGCTGCCAATGCTCCGGCGGCAGGCTCAGTTCCAGGGCTTTGCTGGCGTACCAGTCGGCGTAATAGGCGTAAGCGGTGAGGAACGCGTCCGGCTCGCCGTCCTGGCCCCACCAAGTGAAACTTGCCGATGGCCCGGCCATTTGCACCAGGCGCAGACGGCTGTTTTGCATGATCAGGCGCAAGCGATCGCGAATCTGCGGGTTGCTCGACAACGCCGGATAGGCGATGCCCAGCGGCAACAACCGACTGGCCGTCTGTTCGACGCCGCCATACGGATAGCTGAGCAAATCATCCAGCGCCGAGCGGAACAGCGCTTGCGGACTGTCATCCAGACGCAGGCGAATGTCGGTAGCGTCGGCCGGCAAGGTCAGCGGCGTATCACCGCTGGCCACGTCCAGACTTTGGCTCTGCGTCACTTGCCAGCCTTCACCGGTGGCGGTCAGGCGCACGGCCAGCGCATCTGCGGTTTTGCCGTCCAGCAGCAGCTCTGCGGACCAGTCGCCGGAGGCCAGCGCAAACGCCGGCAGCGCGATGTAATTGATGCCGTTGTTGAGGTTTACCGGAACCCGTTGTTCGGTGCCGGCGTAATGAATCACCAGCTCGGCTTTGACCGGTTTTTCCGCCTGACTGAAGGCGAATACACCGAGTGCCGGTTTGTCGCCATTGCGGAATTTGCTCGGGCCGCTCCACTTCAGGTACAGCGGTTTTTCCGAACGGACGAATTGCTTTTTCTGCCCGACCTGGCCGTCATCGGCGATGGCGCGGGCGGTGATGCGCCAGCGGGTCAGCGAGTCCGGCATCTTGAAGGTGAAACGGGTTTTGCCGTTGGCATCGGTGATCAATTCCGGCTGCCACGCGGCGGTGTCGACGTCTTCACGACGCGGCCGCTCCAGCACTTTCACCCCGCGCTCGCTGCGGTTGGCTTTGCCCGGCGCGCCGGGGCTGCCCGGCAACGCGACGTCGTAGCTGATGAACGACAGGCTGGCGCTGGTGCGCACGTTATTGCGGCGCGGGTGGTAGAAGAACTGGTCGATAGTCGGCGCGACTTCCGGTTGCAGCGCGTAGACCATTTCGTCGACGACGCTGACCGTCAGGTGCGCCGGAATCGGCTTGCCGGCGAACTGCGTTGTCAGGTCAACAGAAACGGTATCGCCCGGCTGATAAGCATCTTTATCGGTGGCGATCGCCACGTCGATTTGCGGCGCAATCACCTTGATGCCGGCGTTCTGGAAGCTGTATTGACCGCCCTTGGTGTACAGGACCGAGAACGTCAGGTTCGGCGCAAAATTGTCCTTCACCGCAATGCGCGCGCGGTATTGGGTTTCGCTGAGTTTTTCCATCTTCAGCCAGTCGCCGCCCTTGGACAGCAGCGCCGTGGCCTCGACTTTGTCGCGCTCCAGTGACAACAGCGCATCGCTGATCGGCTCGGGAAAAGTGATCAACGCGAGGGCTTCGTCGCCAGCCTTGTACTCGGCTTTGTCGAAGACAATTTCGACGGTGCCCGGCACGGCTTTGACGCCGTCGCCGGTGACCGAATGCCCGGTCGCGCCGATCACGCGGCCGTGTTCATCCTTCAACGTCAGGTTGTAGGTGCCCGGCCGCTCGAACGCGAGGCTGAAGCCTTTGTCCTTGGACGAGAGTTTGCCTTCGCCAGTGCTCTGGTCTTCCAGACGCACCCAGCTGTAGCTGCTCGGCGTGACCGCTTTGGTTTGCTCGCTGCCACCCTCGTTGGCGTATTTGAACGCAACCTTGTCGCCCACCGCGCTGAACCGTTGCGGCGCGCGCAGGCTGAAGTTGGCGGCGCCACGGTCGATGAGGATTTCCTTGGTGGTCTTGACCCGATACGCCGCGCCATCGCTGGCGAACACGCTGAGCATGTAGCGGCTCGGTTTGTCGGTGGCCGGCAGGTCGAGGGTCGCGCTGCCCTTGGCGTCGGTGGTCAGTTCGGTGCTGGTCAGCTCGATCGGGAATTGCCCGAGGTATTGCAGCTCGTTATCGACCATCGACAGTTGCTGGGCGCGCAGGCTCAGGGTCAATTTGGCCCCGACCACCGGTTTGCCGTCCGGGTACAGCAGCACCAGATTGCCCTTCACCGGTTCGCCGGTGCGGTAATCCTGTTTGGCCAGGTTCAGCGAAATCTCGAAGTGCGGCTTGATGTATTCAGCCACGCGGAAGGCACTGCTGTAGGCCTGATCCTTGTAGCTGAAACGCAGCTCATAACCGCCCGCCACCGCGTTGTCCGGCAACTGGAAACGCCCTTGCGTGCCGGATTTGGAATCAAGTTTCAGCGCCAGCGTTTGCAGGGCAGTGCCGGTGGCATCAAGCACGGTGACGTTGACGTCGGCAGCGCTCGGCGCCACCGAATCGCGGGCGTTCTTGAACTCGCGACCGACGATTTTCAGCGACACCCAATCGCCCGGCCGATACAGCGGCCGGTCGGTGAAGGCGTAGAGTTTGGTGTCGTAGATTTCGCTGTCGTAATAGAAGTTTTCCGAGACGAACACCCCGCCCTCTTCGTCTTCACCGATCACGAACGAACGCTCCGGGCTGACGTGTTTGAGACGCAGCAAACCATCGGCGTCAGTCGCGCCGCTGCTCATCACACCGAGGCCGTCGGTCCACAGCACATTGACCTTCGGCACCGAACTGCCTTCGTGTTTGCGCGCGGCCCACACCAGCAGTTCATCGCCGGCAATTTTGCTCACGGCGACGGTGTTGGACACGAAGACCATGGTGGTCGCGCGGTACTTGCCGATCAGCGCTTCGACCAGGTACAGGCCCGGCTTCAGATGACCCAACGGAATGTAGACGTTGCCCGGCGAGACGCTGACGAATTCGCTGGAAGAACCGTCCAGATTGACCCCGGTCGGCGGCTGGATCGGTTTGGCCTCCCACAGCGGATAGCGGAATTGGCTGACCACCGGCAGGCCCGGAATCAGCGCGAATTGCGGCTGAGCGTCGTAGGGCGTTGGCGCGGCAATCGCGTTGCCCATCTTCAGTTCGGGCACTTCCTCGGTGACTTGTTTACGCGACTCGTAGGAAAACGCCCGTTGCATCACGCGACGGGACTTGCGGTACCAGTTGTCCCACAGGTACGCGAGGGTGTTCGACAGCCCTTCACCCTTGAACTGGCCGTCGCTGACCACGCGATGCAGGTTCTTCTGGCGCTTGAGGAAATCCAGCGGTTTGTCGATGCGATACACGCGAATGTCGGCACCGCCATAAGGCTCCATGCGGAAGCGGCGATAATCGCGGCCCGGCGCTTCGAGGCGCACCATCGCTTGTTCGTCGGCGGCGAAACTGCTGTCCGCCAACAGGAAAAAGCTTTCACCGGAGACCGGCGTGTAGCCGCTCGGCTCGACGGTGTCTTCGGCATTCACCGCCGAAAATGGCAGCGCTAAAACCAACAGCAGAGGCAGTAAACGCAACATGCGGGCACCGATCATTGGGAGAGAAAGTTCAGTCGATAGACGCCGATGAAGTTGGGGTTGGCTGCGTCGGGTATCCATCGGGTGTCCTTCCATGTCATGAGTTGCTGCAGGCTCGCGGATCGCATGCCGTTGTCAGTGGGGGTGGTGGTGCCGGTGTGATAGGCGATGAAGCGGCCCATCCAGATCATCAGGTGCTGGTCGTCGCCCTGATCGAAAAACATCAGGTCGCCGGGCCGGGCCTGGGCCACGTCGCGGCCCACCAGATGGCTGTTGAACTGAATCAGTTTGATTGCGTTGACGTAGGGCCCGACCTTGCCGCCACCCTGCTGCCATTGCTGGGCGAGGCTGCGTTGCGCGTCGCTCAGTTGCAGCTCCGGCGGCAGGTAGCGATTGGACAGACCATTGCTGCGCAGCCATTTGTCGTCATGCACTTTCAGCGCTTCGTTGGCGGCAAACCGCACCAGTCCCGCGCAATCCTGCTGGAACCAGCGCGGGCTCGGGCCTTGGGTCAGTTGCTCTTGGGCAATGCGCACGAACCAGGCGCGGAACACCTGCGATTGCTGCACATCCAGCGGCGGCGCCTCAGTGGCAAACGCGCGACTGCCGAGCAACATCGCCAGCAGCCCGAGGCCTCGGATAAGGGTGGTCACAGGGCTTTCCACTCCAGCGGCAACCATTGCCAATGGCCGTCCGGCTCGCTGCCTTCGGGCAGGGTCAGCGCGTACTTGCCGTAACCGCCGAGCTTGCGCAGTTTCGGCATCAGGTAAGTTTGCGCGGCGTTGTAGAACACCGGCTCCATGTCCTGCGGCAGGCTGTCGAGGGTTTCCTGTTGCATCAGTTGCGCCATCGAATCCGGGCCGAAATACACCGGCATCAGCAGGTCTTTCGGCACCACGTCGGCCATCGGCGGGAAGCGTTTGTCGAGCGTGCCGAGGGCCTTGTCGACCAGTTTGTCGTCGAGGGAAAACAGCAGCGTCGAGCCGTGACGGGCGAGGCTGACTTTCATGAAAGCCTTGCCGGTGATCGCGTCCGGGTTCTCGGCGTCCTTGGCTTTATACGGGCCGAAATTGGAGCTGACCTGACGCAGCCACTGGCGCGTTTCACCTTGCTGTTTCTCGACCACCGGGAACGCGTGTTCCTCGACGTTGCCTTCGTAGGCGCCGACCATCGAACCGAACAGCTTGCCCAGATCGCCATCGAGTTTGGCACTGTCACTATCGTCTAGGCTGGCCACCAGCAACGGCATATACAGCCGCGAATCGGCGTACCAGCACAGGCCCGCCGCGCCGGCCATGTGTTCGGTCAGGGCTTGCGCTACTTGTTCTTCGGCGCCGAGTTTTATCAGCAGCGGTTTCTGTTGTTCGGCGGCGAGCGGCAAGGCTACGCAGGCGCTGGCGCCCATCGGCATGGCTTGCCAGATCGGTTTGAAATCGAAGTCCGGCTGGTTCTCCAATTCGTCCATCGCCAAGAAGCTGTGCCAGCCTTTGTCGTCCATGTCGAAACGCAGACCGGCGAAGTTCGGGATGAAGCGCTGATAACCCATGGCCAATACGCTGGAATTCACCGACAAACGTTGCTTCACTTCCGGCGCACGCGGTGGCAGACCGAAGGCTTCGGGGAACAGTTTGTCGCCGTTGAGCAGCGCGGCGATGGACTTGGTGGACACCGCGCCCGACTCTTCAGAAACACCACTTTCGGCGTCATAGAGTTTGGCCGGGTTCGACAGCACCACCAATTTGTCGCCATGCGAAGCGAACAGCAGCGCTCGCCTGGCGTTGTAGGTCAGTTGATAAAGCGCCACGTCATCGGCGCCGACTTTCACCGTGCCGACCTGGGTCAGTTGCGTGTCATCCAGCGCAACTTTGGCCAGCGGCTCCAGCACTTTCGCCAGACCACCGCGATCCATCACCAGCAAAAAGTCTTTCAGGCGACCATCCGCCCCCCGCCACAGCGCTACGTCTGCCGGTTGATCGAAGAGTTGCTCGATCAGGCTGTCCTGCAGCTTCAAGTCATGTTCGTAAATGATCCGCCGCAAGCTGCCGATCAAACCGAGGCGATCGGCGTGCGCTTCGTAATAGAAGACGAAATCTTCGGTGAGGGTTTCCTTGAGGAAAGGCACCGCCAGCAGGTCTTTGGGCAATTGGCTCAGGGAATGGGTTTCGAGCAGGCCGTCCGGGCGGCTCATGCCCAGTTTGTCACTGGCCAGTTCCACCGGCGGCGCTTTGGGTTTTTGCATGAACCAGCCCAACCCCGCCGCCACCCCGGCGACCAGGCACAGCCCGATCAGCACGGCTGGCCAGCGCCGGGAAGGTTTGCCGGCAGGCGTTTCGGCGGCCGGGGCAACTGCTGGTGAAGTAGTGTTATCGCTCATGTTCACGCTCATGTTCCCAAAGCTCAGCAATTCATCCGTGGAGCGGGATGCTTAATAGTTGAAAGTCTTGACCAGCAACAGATCACCGATGGCCCGCAGGGGCACGATGAATGTTTCGCGTTTTTCGTCGACGGTGTTTTCGTTGAGCACCAGGTTGATCTGCGAGGTAATCACCTCGTTCTGGTTGCTGGCCTCGTCAAAGTTATAGCCGCCGTTGCCGAAGTTGCCCCAATAGTTCACGTAAACCAGATAGGTGCCATGCATCGGCGCGGTCATGGTGAACATTTCCGGACCGGGGCCATCGACGCCATCGGGGTCGAGGCCGCCGCCATTGCTCATCGCCGGGCGCGCCCAGAACGCGTGCTGACCGTCGGGCGTGACGATGTGCAAGTCGAGTTCGGCTTTCGGATCGTCCCAACCCAGCACCACGCGAATGCGCGCCGGGGTGCGCAGATTGTTGGCTTCGTAGAATTGAACGCGTTTCAGCGATTTGCCTTCGGCGCTGCGCACTTCGACGCTGTTGGAACCGGCGCCGAACGCATACGGCCGGGCGAAACGGCCGGCGTCGTCGGTGTAGAGATTCAAGGGATTGCCGTTGACCGCCAGGGTGTGCGGCCCGCGCTGGGTGCCGATGGCCTTGAGCTGGCCTTCGATCATCGTGCGGTTACGCTGCACGCCGCGATCGATCGGCGGCGTCGGGTAGGCCACCCGCGGGTTTTCACTGCGATCGAGCAAGCCGTTGAAACGCCAGCCGCCCACCGGCTCCGACAGCTCGGCCGTCGGCTCGGCCCAAGCCGCGCTGGCCCAGACCGTGATCATCAGCAGTGAAAGAAAACCACGCATGCAACGCCTCCTGCCATGCACAACGAAACCCTGCGCCCGATCCTCGGCGCGTCACAGATACCAAAACTGTGTTTCGTCAAAATGACCCGTGACGATCGGGTCGTAGAAGCCGCGAAGATTAGCCATTCGGCAGTTTTTTAACAATCGGATACATCGCTATTTGCGGCAGGAATCACGGCAACTGACGGGCGTGAGCCGAATAGCCGAGTTATTCGGCTCACTAGATGAGCCGAATAGGACTATTATTCGGCTCATCACCCCTTCGAGCCCGCGCATACATGGCATCTCACTGGATCTGGCAACAATCTGACTGGCCGACTTTCAACTGGCAGGCCGACCGCTTGGCGCCGTTGCTGCGCGAGTGCGTGCAGGCGCAAGGTCAATTGATTGGCATGGCCGGTTCTGTCGACGCCTCGCTGAATGCGCAAAACGAGCTGGATGCGTTGTTACAGAACATCGTCACGTCATCGGCGATCGAGGGTGAGCAACTGAACGTCGGTTCGGTGCGCTCTTCGCTCGCGCGGCGCCTGGGTTTGCAATTGACTGAAGGCGATCACGTCAGCCAACGCAGTGAAGGGTTGGCGCAATTGCTGCTGGATGCCACGCAGCATTTTGCGCAGCCGCTGACGGTGCCGCGATTGCTGGAATGGCATCAATGGCTGTTTCCCGATCAACGCACAGACTTCGCCGCCCGTGCGATCCGCGTCGGCGCATTGCGCGGCGATGAGCCGATGCAGGTGGTTTCCGGTCGACTCGACCGGCCAACGGTGCACTTCGAGGCGCCGCCGCGCGCAGGGCTTGAGCAGCAACTGGAGACATTTCTTGTCTGGTTTGACAGCACTCGCCATCAGCCTGACCTCGACCCATTGCTGCGGGCCGGCATTGCGCACTTCTGGTTCGTCACGCTGCACCCGTTCGACGACGGTAACGGGCGGCTGACACGGACCATTACCGACCTCGCACTGGCGCAGGGCGAGGCGCAAGCGATTCGTTTTTATGCAATGTCGGCGAGCATACTTGAGGATCGTTCGGGCTATTACCGGGTGCTGGAAAACAGCCAGAAAGGCACATCGGATATCACCCAATGGCTGGAGTGGTTTCTGCAAACTCTGCTGCGCAGTTTGCAGCAAGCGATGGAGCGGATTGAGTCGGTGCTGGGCAAGGCGCGTTTCTGGCAGGCACATCGCGCGTCTGCGCTGTCGCTGGAGCAGACCAAAGTACTGAATCGCTTGCTGGATGGCGGCGAACGCGGCTTCGAGAACGGTCTCAGCGCGGCGCAGTATCAGGCAGTGGCCAAGGTCTCGAAGGCGACGGCGACACGTCATCTGAGTGAATTGCTGGAGAAGGGCTGCCTCAAACGGCTGCCCGGTGGCGGACGGAGTACTCGCTACCAAATCCGCTATCCCGATGCCTCCACCGAATAATCAGGATTGAACCTGATCCTGTGGCGAGGGGGCTTGCCCCCGTTCGGCTGCAAAGCAGTCGCCAGCTAAATGCGATACGTCTGACAAAACGCGGCGCCTGGTTTTAGGGCCGCTTTGCGACCCAACGGGGGCAAGCCCCCTCGCCACAATGATAGCGTTCACTCCCCATGATTTCGTGGCAGAACACCCCGCTCATTTGCCCATAACCCCCATGTCTGCTAGTGTCGCGCCGGTTTAACGTCAACCGGAAATAGCCGCCCATGGCCCGCAAAAAAGCTGCACTGGATTTCGAACAATCCCTCGCTGACCTGCAAACGCTGGTCGAGCGGCTGGAGAATGGCGAGTTGTCGCTGGAAGATTCGCTGACGGCTTTCGAGCAAGGCATCGGTCTGACCCGCGATTGCCAGGCAGCGCTGGCTCAGGCCGAGCAAAAAGTCCAGGTGCTGCTCGAGCGTGATGGCGAGCTGGCCGAGGAACCCTTCGAAGCGGATCAGCCAGAATGATCGCAGCGTATTCGGCGACCAGCCAGGCTCGCGTCAACGCAGCGCTGGAAACCCTGTTCAACCCGCCGAGCGCTGAACTCGCGCGCCTCTATGAAGCCATGCGTTACAGCGTGATGAATGGCGGCAAACGCGTGCGTCCGCTGCTGGCATACGCCGCATGCGAAGCGCTCGGCGGCAAGGCTGAACAGGCGAACGGCGCGGCGTGTGCGGTGGAGTTGATCCACGCGTATTCGCTGGTGCACGACGACTTGCCGGCGATGGACGACGACGACTTGCGTCGCGGCCAGCCGACTACGCACAAGAAATTCGATGAAGCCTGCGCCATTCTCGCCGGTGACGGTTTGCAGAGCCTGGCGTTCAGCGCCCTGCTCGACCCGCGCCTGAGCGCCCCGGAGGCGCAAATTTCGCTGCAAATGGTCAGCGCTCTCGCGGTGGCTGCAGGCCCGGCGGGCATGGTCGGCGGGCAAGCCATCGACCTCGGTTCGGTCGGTTTGAAGCTCGATCAGAAAGCCCTCGAATACATGCACCGGCACAAGACCGGCGCGCTAATCGAGGTCAGCGTCAAGCTTGGCGCCCTGGCCAGTGGCCGCGCCGAGAAGGACGAACTGAAGTCGTTGCAGACTTATGCACAGGCGATCGGCCTGGCGTTTCAGGTGCAGGACGACATTCTCGACGTCGAAAGCGATACCGAAACCCTCGGCAAACGCCAGGGCGCCGATATTGCCCGGGACAAGCCGACTTACCCGGCGTTGCTCGGTCTCGATGCGGCCAAGGCTTATGCCTTGGAACTGCGCGATCAGGCCCTGCATGCGCTGCGACCGTTTGACGCGGCTGCCGAGCCTTTGCGCGATCTGGCCCGTTACATTGTCGAGCGCCGCAGCTGACAGCGCATCCGCCAAAAAAACGCAACGCGTGGGCAGGGGCCGATGCATCAGGTAAACTGCCGCCTCTTCTATACCTATAACGATTCGCCTGATGCCCACGACGTTTCATGAGATTCCCCGCACGCGCCCGACCACGCCCTTGCTCGACCGCGCGAATACGCCGGACGGCCTGCGCCGGTTAGGCGAAGCCGAGCTGGAAACCCTGGCCGATGAATTGCGCCTGGAATTGCTCTACACGGTCGGCCAGACCGGTGGGCATTTCGGCGCCGGCCTGGGCGTCATCGAGCTGACCATCGCGCTGCATTACGTCTTTGACACCCCGGACGACCGGCTGGTGTGGGACGTTGGTCATCAGGCGTATCCGCACAAAATCCTCACTGGCCGTCGCGAGCGCATGGCCACGCTGCGCCAGAAGGACGGCGTCGCAGCCTTCCCGCGGCGCTCCGAGAGCGAGTACGACACCTTTGGCGTCGGCCACTCCAGCACTTCGATCAGCGCTGCGCTGGGCATGGCCATCGCCGCCCGCCTGCAAAACAGTGATCGCAAAGCCATCGCAGTGATCGGCGACGGCGCGTTGACCGCCGGCATGGCGTTCGAAGCGCTGAACCACGCGCCGGAAGTGAACGCCAACATGTTGGTGATCCTCAACGACAACGACATGTCGATTTCGCGCAACGTCGGTGGCCTGTCGAATTATCTTGCAAAGATTCTCTCCAGCCGCACTTACGCGAGCATGCGTGAGGGCAGCAAAAAGGTCCTGTCGCGCCTGCCCGGCGCCTGGGAAATTGCCCGGCGTACCGAAGAATACGCCAAGGGCATGCTGGTCCCCGGCACGTTGTTCGAAGAGCTTGGCTGGAACTACATCGGCCCGATCGACGGCCACGACCTGCCGACGCTGATCGCCACGTTGCGCAACATGCGCGACCTCAAAGGCCCGCAATTCCTGCACATCGTCACCAAGAAAGGCAAAGGCTTCGCCCCGGCGGAAGTCGACCCGATCGGTTATCACGCGATCACCAAACTGGAACCCGTGGACGCCCCGGCCGCTGCGCCGAAAAAGGCCAGCGGGCCGAAGTATTCCGGTGTGTTCGGTGAATGGCTGTGCGACATGGCCGAAGCTGATCCGCGCCTGGTCGGGGTTACTCCGGCAATGAAGGAAGGCTCGGACCTGGTGGCGTTCAGCGAGCGCTTCCCGTTGCGCTATTTCGACGTGGCGATTGCCGAGCAACACGCAGTGACGTTCGCTGCCGGCATGGCTTGCGAAGGCGCGAAACCGGTGGTGGCGATTTATTCGACGTTCCTCCAGCGCGGCTATGACCAATTGGTGCACGACGTGGCGGTGCAAAACCTCGACGTCTTGTTCGCCATCGACCGCGCAGGTTTAGTGGGCGAAGACGGCCCGACGCACGCCGGCAGTTTTGACCTGTCGTACCTGCGCTGCATCCCCGGCATGCTGGTGATGACCCCGAGCGATGAAAACGAATTACGCAAAATGCTCACCACCGGCCACCTGTACAACGGCCCGGCGGCGGTGCGTTACCCGCGCGGCAACGGCCCGAATGCAGTGATCGAAAAGGACCTGCAACCGATTGAAATCGGCAAAGGTGTAGTGCGCCGCCAAGGCCAAAACGTCGCCCTGCTGGTGTTCGGCGTGCAATTGACCGAAGCGCTGAAAGTCGCGGAAACGCTGGATGCGACCGTGGTCGACATGCGTTTCGTCAAACCGCTGGACGAAGCACTGGTCCGCGAAATCGCCGGCAGTCACACGTTGCTGGTGACCCTCGAAGAGAACGCGATCATGGGCGGCGCCGGTGGCGCAGTCAGCGAGTTCCTGGCGCGGGAAAACATCCTCAAGTCGATGCTGCACCTCGGCTTGCCGGACACCTACGTCGAACATGCCAAACCTGCGCAAATGCTCGCCGAGTGCGGATTGGATGAAGCCGGGATCGAAGCGTCGGTGCGTGAGCGTTTACAACTGCTTGCCAAGTAATTCCCCCGCCCCTGTAGGAGCGAGGCTTGCCCGCGAAGGCGTTTTAACAGGCAACGCAAATGTTGGATGTTAGGGCCTCTTCGCGGGCAAGCCTCGCTCCTACAAGTACCGTGTTTGCTACGGATATCTATGAAACTCTCTCCTCTCGCCCTGACGCTGACACTCTTGCCGGCCGGCCAACTCCTGGCCGACACCTTCGAGCGTGATCAGGCGCTGAAGCTGCCCGACGTGTTGATCAGCGCCAACCGCCAGGTCGAAGCGCGCAACGACAGCAGCGCGGCCAACACCGTGTTCACCCGCGACGACATTGATCGCCTGCAACCAAGCAGCGTCACCGACCTGTTGCGCCGCGTGCCGGGCGTGCAAGTCGGGCAGACCGGGGGTCGCGGCAGTTTGCCGGGGATTTACATTCGCGGGACCAAATCGGCGCAGAGCCTGGTGTTGGTCGACGGCCAGCGCATCGGCAACTCGACGTCCGGCGACAGCAACCTGCAACACATCAACATCGAACAGGTCGAGCGTGTGGAAGTATTACGCGGCTCGCGCTCGGTGATTTATGGCAGCGATGCGATTGGCGGGGTAATCCAGATCTTCACCCGACGCGGCGCCGAACCGGGCTTGCAGCCGCGCCTGCACGTCGGTTTCGGCAGCAATCAAACGTGGGAACGCAGCCTCGGCGTGTCCGGCGGCGACGACAAAACCCGCTTCAACCTCGGCACCAGCCTCGATGAAACAGCCGGGATCGACCGCACGACCGAATCGTATCCGAGCGACGGCGATCATGATGAATACCGCAACAAATCGCTGAGCCTGAGCCTCAGTCATGCGCTTACCGACGACGTCGAAATTGGCGCCAACCTGCTGGATAACCGCGGCAGAAGCGAATTCGACAACCCGTTCGGGCGCTTCGACCTGAACACCTTCGAATCGCTGCAGCAGCAGCCGTACAGCGATTTCAACGTCAGCAGCCTCAGCAGTTACGTCGATGCGCGCATCAATGACGTGTGGAAAACCCGCCTCGAATTCGGCCACAGCGAAAACCGCGAAAAGACTTTCGACAAACTCAGCGATGAGCGCAGCGTGTTCAACACCTACCGCGACTCGGTGAACTGGCAGAACGACCTGACGCTCGACGCGCGCAACAGTTTGATCGTCGGCGGCGACTGGTACGAAGACCGGGTCAACAGCAGCACGCCGTTCGACGAGGACAGCCGCTGGAACCGCGCCGCGTTTATCCAGCATCGCTACAAGGCCGACAGTTTCTCCACGGAGCTGGGTTTGCGCCGCGACCAGAACCAGCAGTTCGGCGGCCAGAACAGTTGGAGCGGCACCTTCACCCTGCCGCTGAACCCGAACAACGACGTGCTGCTGACCTACAGCGAAGGCTTCCGCGCGCCGACCTTCAATGACTTGTATTACCCGGATTTCAGCAACCCGAACCTCAAGCCCGAGCGTTCGAAAAGCTACGAATTGCAGTGGCGCAGTCAGTTGACCGAGAGCAGCCGACTGGAAGCCTCGCTGTACCGCACCGACCTTGAAGACGCGATTATCTTCGGCGGCAACGGCCCGCAGAACGTCGCTTCAGCGCGGATCAACGGGTTCGAAGCGGCGCTCAAACAGGAATTGTTCGGCTGGCAGAGCAACCTCGGCGTGGCGATCATCGACCCGCGTGATCGCGACAGCGGCCACACCCTGGCCCGGCGTGCGCGGCGCACATTGAGCCTGGATCTGGATCGACAATTTGATCGGCTGGGTCTGGGCGCCAGTTGGCAAGCAGTCAGCAGCAGTTACGACGACGAGAACAACGGGCAAGCCTTGGGCGGTTACGCGCTGCTCGGTTTGCGCAGCAGTTGGGCGCTGAACCGCGAAGTGCAGCTTGAACTGAAGGTCGACAACTTGCTCGACAAGGGTTACAGCCGCGCGTTGTACAGCTATGGCAGCAGCCAATATGGCTATCGCGAAGAAGGTCGGGCATGGATGTTCGGGGTGACCTGGACGCCTGAGCTGTAAAGTCCAGCTCTAAAATCCGGCGCGATCAATTGTGGCGAGGGGGCTTGCCCCCGTTGGGCTGCGCAGCAGCCCCAATGCAGCCACCGCGTTTTGGCAGGCCGACCGCGGTGACTGGAATGCGGTCGCTGCGCAACCGAACGGGGGCAAGCCCCATCGCCACAGGGTTTTCTAACGCTCTGGCGCGATGATCTGGCAGAGCTTCGCGGTCGCTTCGATCATCTGCCCGCTCGGCCGCTCCAAGCCTTTGTCGGTCACCAACAACAATTGTCCGCGAGCCACTGCAGTCACTTGCGGCCAGGCTTTCCACGCATCCAACTGCGCCTGATCACTGGCCAGAATCACTTCGGGGTTGCGCTGCAACACCGCCTCGACGCTGATTTGCGGCGCCGGCAACGTCAGGTCGGCAAACACATTGCGCGCCCCGCACACCTGCAATGCGTCGCTGATGATTTGCCCGCCACCGACGGTGTACAGCGGCCGATCCCAGACTTGATAGAACACCTGCAACGGCGTGTCCCGACGATAGCGCTGGCGCAGGTTATCCAGTTTCTGCCGCAACTGCGCCGCCAACACCACGCCCCGCTGCGCTCGGCCGAGTTGCTCGGCGATCGCGGCAATTTGCGTGGTGAGTTGTTCGAGGTTGTGCGGTTCGGCGACGTAGGTGGGAATGTTCAAGCGCTTCAGTTGCTCACGCTGCGCCGGGCCGACGCTGCCAGGCCAGAGCAACAGCAAATCGGGTTTGAGGCTGAGCAGCCGCTCCATGTCCAACTGGCCATAGCGGCCAACCGACGGCAGGTCTTTGATCGCTGCTGGACGCTCGCCGGCATCCAGCACCCCAACCAGCAAGTCCGCTGAATCCAGCTCGACCACGATTTCCGTCAGGGACGGCGCGAGGCTGACGACCCGCGCAACCAAGCGCTCGTCCGCGAACACCGAACCGCTGACGGCCAACAGCAAAACCGCCAGCCAGACGCGAAGCATCAGCCGAGTTGACGCGGGATACGGTAGAGGTAAAACAGCACGGCGGTGGACAGCGCCAGCAACATCAGCGGCACCGCTTCGAGGCCGACGAACACTGCCAATGCGCCAATCCACGCCGGCAGACTGGCCGCCAGAAACGCGGTACGACGCTTGGCCGCGAGGGCAATCCACGCGGCCGGCTCTTCAGGTGTGTCGAGGGCTTTTTGTGTGGCGATCAGCGCATGTTTGTAGCCGCCGAAAAACTTCAGGCTGACAAACATTGAAGCCACGCCAGCAATGAACAACGGCATCGCCAGCACCGGCAGAATCGCCTCGGTCTGGCCAAACACGCCGTTGATCACGAACAACGGCACCAACGCCAGCGCCAGGTATTGCCACCAGTTAAAGGACAGTCGCCGCCGCACCTGACCGCGCGTCACGCCCGGTCTACCTCGCCCTGATGCTCGTTGCCCATCATGTGGTCGAGCTTTTTGGCCTTGGTCGCGAGATACAGTTTGTTGTGCGGGTTATGCCCGGTGTGCAGCGGCACGCGCTCGGCGACGACGATGCCCATGTCGGTCATGGCTTTGACCTTGCGCGGGTTGTTGGTCATCAATCGCAGGGATTTCACGCCCAGATGCTCAAGCATCGGCAGGCACATGGCGTAGTCGCGCTGATCGGCGGCGAAGCCCAGACGCTCGTTGGCTTCAACGGTGTCGGCGCCGCCATCCTGCAATTCATAAGCGCGGATCTTGTTCAGCAGGCCAATGCCGCGACCTTCCTGACGCAAGTACAGCAACACGCCACGGCCTTCTCGGGCGATGGCTTGCAGCGCCGCTTCAAGTTGCGAGCCGCAGTCGCAACGCTGGCTGAACAAGGCATCGCCGGTCAGGCATTCGGAGTGCAACCGACCGAGTACCGGGGCACCGTCGGCGAACTCACCCAGGCTCAGCACGACGTGCTCGCGCCCGTTCTCTTCATCGAGAAAGCCGTGCATGGTGAATTGCGCAAAAGGCGTTGGCAGCTTCGAAGCGGCGACAAAAACGACAGGCACCGTTGTGCTCCTGATCAATAAGTACTGGAGATTCGCAGAGGCGGCATTGTAACAGCAGGTTCCAACGGGCGCTTAGGCTGAATTATGGGGCATAACAATCAAAAAGTTTGATCAACCAGACAACTCATAGTCCCTGTAGGAGTGAGCCTGCTCGCGATAGCGTTGGCACATTCGACATAAGTGTGACTGACCCACCGCCATCGCGAGCAGGCTCACTCCTACAAGATTTGGTGTCGGCAGGGTGATCGGCGTCAATCCGGGTCAAACGGGTACGGTTGTTTCCACTTGGCGAAGATCGGCTTCAGCTCGCCGCTTTTCACCAGCAGGGCCATGCGCTGGTCGAACAACGCCATCAACGTGCGGGCCTTGGGGTTGTCGGCGAAGCACAGGTACAGCGGCAATTCGGCGATGTGCGTGCGGCGAAATTGCGCAGGATCTCTGGCGCGGGCGAGCAAGTAATCGATTTCGGTCAGGGCATCAATGTAATAGTCGGCGCGATTGTGGGTCAGCATCGAGAGGATTCCAGTGCGCCGCACCACTTCATTGAAGCTTTTCACGTTGGGCAGGTAATCCTGATATTTGTAGCCCCGCACCCAAGCCAGCCGATAGCTGCCGAGAGTGTCCAGGGTCGGTGGCGGGTTGCTCGCCAGGCCCAGGGCGTAGATGTGATCGGTGTCGAAGCTCCAATGCGGGTACAGCAGGTCGCTGGTTTCATCGCGATAAGCGCCGACACACGCGTCCACTTCGCCACGCTGGGCCAGGCCAAGGGCGCGGGTGTAGGGCTCGGTGCGAATATCCAGTTTGACCCCGGCCGGCTCGAACACGGCGCGCAGTACGTCCCAACCGAGACCGTGGCCGTCAGCAGCGGTGTATTCTTCCCAGTCTTCGCTGGCCAGATGAATCACCGACGGCGTTGGCGCGGCATCCCCCGCTTGAGCGAGCGAGCAGCACAGCGCGAAACTGAGCAATAACCAGCGCATCAAGCAGCGCATCAACCAGCGTCGAGCCATCCCCAGTCCCCTGTTTCACTCAGGCGAAAATTCGCAGAAGCCCCTGCATCCCCGGCCGGCAATCTCTGCCACACCGCAGAAAGGGTAGCGCAACTAACCGCCCCCAGTTGCCGCCAGCCTTGGGCAATGCAGCGGAACCGCAGCCGAACGTGATGAATGGCCAGCAATTACGCCAAACCGCAGCGGCGCCAGCATCTGCCGAAGTGTGTTGGCGCGGAGCGCTCACCGGGTTTCGCGGAAATGTTGATAGCCCCGGGTTTGCGGGGTGATGTCCTGTCCATCGGCGTCCAGCAACACCACGCCCTGCCCGCTTACAACGTGGCCGACCACATGGACCGGCCAGCCATCGGCCAGCAGTTGCGCCAATTCGACGGGTGGCAAAGTAAACGCTAGAACGTAATCATCGCCACCGCTGAGGGCCGCGTCCTGCGCGCCGGTTTGCCCGAGAAACGCCACCAGCGCCTCGGACAGCGGCAAGCGGTTCAGCTCGATCCGCAGGCCAACCTTCGACGCCAGCGCGATGTGCCCGCAATCGGCGAGCAGCCCATCAGAGATATCCAGCGCCGACGTGGCTTTGCCGCGCAATGCCTGACCGAGGGCCAGTTGCGGTTGGGGCGACCAGTAATGGCGCAGCAATGGATCGGCGATCGCGTCGGCGGCGCTGCGCTGGCCAAGCACCAGTGGCAAGGCGCCAGCGGCATTGCCCAACTCGCCGCCGACACACAGCAAATCGCCGGGCTGCGCGCCGCTGCGGGTCAGCGCCAGCGCGGCGGGCACGCGGCCGAATACGGTCAGGGTCAGGCTCAATGGGCCACGGGTGGTGTCGCCACCGACCAACGCCACGCCGCAGCTCTGCGCCATGACGTTCAAGCCACGGGCAAAAGCGTCCAGCCATTCGGCGGTCACCGTCGGCAAGGTCAGGGCAAGGGTAAAGGCAACGGGGGTGGCGCCCATGGCGGCGAGGTCGCTGACCGCTACAGCCAGCGAGCGCTGACCGAGCAAAAACGGGTCGCAGGGATCTGCGAAATGCACGCCGGCAACCAGCGTGTCGGTGGAAATGGCCAGCTGTTCCCCGAGAGGAACAGCGAGCAAGGCGCAATCGTCGCCGATCCCCAGTGCAACGCCCTCGCCGCCCTGCGCACAAGGCGCGGCGGCGAAGAAATGGCGGATCAGCTCAAACTCGCCCATCGCAGTTTCAAGCGCTGGTTAGCGCTTGAACGCCTTCACTTCAGCTTCACGCAGACGCGGGGCGAGCTTGTCGAGGACACCGTTGACGAACTTGTGGCCGTCGGTGGAACCGAAGACTTTCGCCAGCTCGATACCTTCGTTGATCACAACGCGGTACGGCACGTCGACGCGCTCCAGCAGTTCCCAGGTCGACAGACGCAGGACAGCCAGTTCAACCGGGTCCAGCTCTTCGATGGTGATGTCCAGGCATGGCGCCAGCGCAGCATCGATCTTGTCAACGCCTGCCGGGACCCCGTGAAGGATTTCGCGGAAGTAGGCGCTGTCGACATCGCTGAAATCGTTATCGACCCGGAATTGCGCTTCGATCTCGTTCAGCGATTGCTTGGCCATGTGCCATTGGTAAAGCGCCTGAGTCGCGAGCTGACGGGCTTCGCGACGCTTGACGCTTTTCGATGGCTTGCCGGCATCCGCAGGCTTTGGATCGCGCGGGTTGAACTGATCGCTGTCGTCGCTAATCACTTGGCCTCCAACTGTGCCAGCAGGCTGACCATTTCCAGAGCGGACAGGGCAGCTTCGGCACCTTTGTTACCGGCCTTGGTGCCGGAACGTTCGATGGCTTGCTCGATGGAATCAACGGTCAGCACGCCGAAAGCGACTGGAACGCCGAACTCCATGGACACCTGGGCCAGGCCCTTGGTGCATTCGCCGGCCACGTATTCGAAGTGCGGAGTACCGCCACGAATGACCGCGCCCAGGGCGATGATTGCCGCGTATTCGCCCTTCTGGGCTACTTTTTGCGCAACCAGCGGGATTTCGAAGGCGCCAGGCGCGCGGATGATGGTGATGTCGCTTTCGCTCACGCCGTGGCGAACCAGGGCATCAACTGCACCGCTGACCAGACTTTCAACAACGAAGCTGTTGAAACGGCCCACTACCAAAGCGTAGCGGCCTTTAGGGGCGATGAAGGTACCTTCGATGGTCTTCAGGGTCATTCGTTAGATCTCTTAAAGAGCCGGGACGCGTTTTCTACGCATCCCTCAGTGATGTGTTAACCGCGAATCAAGGACTGGAAACAACCGGTCATTATTCGGAGGGCACGTATTCTACAACTTCCAGATCGAAACCGGATATCGCATTAAATTTCATTGGCGCACTCATCAGGCGCATTTTGCGCACACCGAGGTCGCGCAGGATCTGCGAACCGGCACCGACGATGCTGTAGGTGGTCGGTTTTTTCGGCGGCGCCTGCTCGGCGGTTTCGCGGATATGCGCCAGCAAAACGTCGCCATCGAGCGGGTGACCGAGCAACAGCACCACGCCGCTGCCGGCGTCGGCGACCGCGGTCATGGCGGCGCGCAGGCTCCAGCGGCCGGGCTGCTTGACCATCAGCAAGTCGCGCAGCGGGTCCATGTTGTGCACGCGCACCAGCGTCGGTTCTTCGGCGCACACGGTGCCCAGGGTCAGCGCCATGTGCACGTCGCCTTCCACCGAATCACGATAGGTCACCAGGTTAAATTGGCCCAGTTCGCTGTCCAGCGGCTGCTCGGCAATCCGCTGAACGGTACGTTCGTGGATCATCCGGTAGTGGATCAGGTCGGCGATGGTGCCGATCTTGATGTTGTGTTCGGCGGCGAAGGTTTCCAGTTCGGCGCGACGCGACATGGTGCCGTCGTCGTTCATCACTTCGCAGATCACCCCGCTTGGCTCGAAACCGGCCATGCGCGCCAGGTCGCAAGCGGCTTCGGTGTGGCCGGCGCGAGCGAGGGTGCCGCCCGGTTGTGCCATCAGCGGGAAGATGTGGCCGGGGCTGACGATGTCCTCAGCCTTGGCGTCCTTGGCAGCAGCAGCCTGCACAGTGCGCGCGCGGTCGGCGGCGGAGATGCCGGTGGTCACGCCGGTGCTGGCTTCGATCGAAACGGTGAACTTGGTGCCGAACCCGGAACCGTTGCGCGGCGCCATCAGCGGCAGCTTCAACAGTTCGCAGCGCTCGCGGCTCATCGGCATGCAAATCAGGCCACGGGCGTGCTTGGCCATGAAGTTGATGTGTTCAGGCTGGCAGCACTCGGCGGCCATGATCAGGTCGCCTTCGTTCTCGCGGTCTTCGTCATCCATGAGGATGACCATCTTGCCTTGGCGGATGTCTTCAACCAGTTCTTCGATGCTATTGAGCGCCACAAGGCACCCCCTTTTTCGAAATTAGAGCTCAGGATTTGAGGTAGCCGTTTTGGGCCAGAAAGCTTTCGGTAATGGTGCCACCGGACGTCGACTCGGCAGCCTTGTCGCCCAACAGCAGGCGCTCCAGATAACGCGCCAGCAAGTCCACTTCAAGATTCACCCGGCGACCTGGCTGGTACGACGCCATGATGGTTTCGCTCAGGGTGTGCGGAATGATCGTCAGCAGGAATTCGGCGCCATCAACGGCGTTTACGGTCAGGCTGGTGCCGTCGACGGTGATCGAGCCTTTATGGGCGATGTATTTGGCGAGGTCTTTCGGCGCGCGAATGCGGAACTCCACGGCGCGCGCATTCTCGGTGCGGCTGACGACTTCGCCAACGCCATCGACGTGACCGCTGACCAAGTGCCCGCCAAGGCGAGTGGTCGGGGTCAGGGCTTTTTCGAGGTTGACCGGGCTGCCGCTTTTCAGGTCATTCATCGCGGTGCAGTCGAGGGTTTCGCGGCTGACGTCGGCGGCAAAGCCGTTGCCTGGCAGTTCAACCGCGGTCAGGCAGACGCCGTTGACCGCGATGCTGTCGCCGAGTTTGACGTCGCTCAAGTCGAGCTTGCCGGTTTCTACGTGAACCCGCACATCGCCGCCCTTTGGGGTCAATGCACGAATACTGCCGATGGATTCGATGATGCCGGTAAACATGGAGTCCTCCTCGAGAACAGGGCCGTCGCTGGGCTGCGGCCGGGAATTATACGCTCGCTGCTGGAGAAGGAATGGCAGTGACTCGCCAGTCATCGCCAACCGCGCGGATTTCGGTGATTTTCAGCTCGGGCGCGTCTTTCATCAGCGCCAGTGGCCAGTCGAGCAACGGCCGGGCGGAGGAGCCGAGGAACTTGCCGGCGATGAAGATCGTGAACTCGTCGACCAACCCCTGCTGGGCAAATGCCCCGGCCAGACGCGGACCGGCCTCGACCAACACTTCGTTGACCCCGCGATTGGCCAGTTCGACCAGCAACTTGCGCAGGTCCACCAAACCATCGTCGCCCGCGACAATGAGGCATTCCGGGCCGTTGGCGTATTGTTCTTCAATCGCCATGCAGGTCGCGACCAACGCCGGGCCAGCCTTGAAAAACGGCGCATCCAGCGGCACACGCAGGCGGCCGTCGATCAACACGCGCAGCGGCGGTCGGCTCATGGCCAGCGCAGTCTGCTCGGCGTCGAGGCCTAGTTCTTCGGCGCGTACGGTCAGCCGTGCGTTATCCGCCAGCACGGTGTCGGCGCCGGTCAGCACCACGCTGGCCTGGGCGCGCAGGCGTTGCACCGCCGAACGCGCGGCCGAGCCGGTGATCCATTGGCTTTCGCCGCTTTCCATCGCCGTGCGCCCGTCGAGGCTCATGGCCAACTTCACCCGCACGAACGGCAAGCCGTGTTCCATGCGTTTGAGGAAACCTTCATTAAGCTTGCGCGCCTCGCCTTCGAGCACGCCGCTTGCAATGGCAATCCCGGCCTGGGCCAAGCGCTGCATGCCGCGCCCGGCGACCGACGGGTTCGGGTCCTGCATCGCCGCGACTACCCGCGCGAGGCCGGCGTTCACCAGCGCATCGGCGCACGGCGGCGTGCGGCCATGGTGGCTGCACGGTTCGAGGGTCACGTAAGCGGTAGCGCCACGAGCCTTGTCACCGGCGGCGCGCAAGGCGTGGACTTCGGCATGCGGTTCACCGGTGCGCACGTGCCAGCCTTCGCCGACAATCTGCCCGTCCCGCACGATCACACAACCAACGCGCGGATTCGGGTGCGTCGTGTAGTGACCTTTGCGCCCCAGTTCCAGCGCGCGCGCCATGTAATGGGCGTCGAGGACGGCTTGCTCTGGGGAGGTGGTCATTCTTTCACCGGCTCACGGGCCAGGCGATCGATCTCTTCGCGGAACTCGTTGAGGTCCTGGAAGCGCCGATACACGGAGGCGAAACGAATGTAGGCGACTTCGTCGAGCTTTTGCAGCTCGGCCATCACCAGTTCACCGACCACGAGGGATTTGACCTCGCGCTCGCCGGTGGCGCGCAGTTTGTGTTTGATGTGCACCAGAGACGATTCAAGACGCTCGACACTCACCGGGCGCTTCTCGAGCGCACGCTGCATGCCGGCGCGCAGTTTTTCTTCGTCGAACGGCTGACGGCTGCCGTCGGTTTTGATCAGGCGCGGCAACACCAGTTCGGCGGTCTCGAACGTCGTGAAACGTTCGCCGCAGGCCAGGCATTCACGCCGGCGGCGCACCTGTTCGCCCTCGGCGACCAGACGCGAGTCGATGACCTTGGTGTCGTTGGCACCGCAGAAGGGACAGTGCATGGTGGCAGGCAACAAAAAAAGGGAGGGCCATGGTAGCGCATCCCCGTGGCAAGACAAGCCATGGGGTTTGCGGTATACAGACGAGCTATAAGCTTGATCCATGGATTTGACCCCTGCCGGAGCCCCAAATGTCGCTACGACCGCTCGTCCTGCTCAGTATTTTCAGCCTGCTGGTGGCCTGCAGCAGCGATGCGCCCAAGCCCCAGCCGCCGAAACCCGGCCCGGCGCCGCAACAAGCACAGAAAAAAGCCAAGGAAGCCGCCAATCTCGGGCCACTGCCGGCTTATCAACGTGAATTGAGCGGCACCCTGCAAGGCGTGCCGGCCGGCGCCGAGGTTGAACTGGCGTTGCTGGTGATCGATGCCCAGGACCGCCCGCAACAATTGCTCGCCAGTTCGAGCCTGATCGGCACCAATCAGATTCTGCCGTTTCACCTGCGCTTCAACCCGGAATCGTTCCCGGCCGGCTCGCGTGTTGAACTGCGTGGCCGCGCCAGCCAGTCCGGCCAGTTGATTTTGCATCTGCCATCGCAAGTCATCAGCCAGCCGACCACCCAGGCGATGGGCCAGCTGCAATTCGTCAAAGCCCCATGATTGCACCGCTCGACCTGCAACAGGCGTTGGCTGAATTGCTCGGTGACGCGCAACTGGTGCCAGTGCCGTTGCCCGACACCGAGCTGAAACTCTGGCTGATCGACGGCGACAACATGGACCGCGCCTTCAGCCCGGAAGAAACCCGGCGGATTCTCCACGAACCGCCGTACTGGAGTTTTTGCTGGGCCAGCGGCTTGGCGGTGGCGCGATACCTCGCTGAGTTTCCCGACTGGGTCAAAGGCAAACGAGTACTGGATTTTGGCGCGGGCTCGGGTGTGGCGGGGATTGCTGCGGTCAAGGCTGGCGCGCTGGAAGTGGTGGCGTGTGATCTGGACCCGCTGGCGATTGCGGCGTGTCGGGCGAACGCTCAGCTTAATGACGTAGAACTCAATTATTCGACGGATTTCTTTGCCGAGGCGGACCGCTTTGATCTGATCCTGGTTGCCGACGTGTTGTATGACCGGGCCAATCTGCCGTTGCTCGATGAATTCCTCAGTCGCGGCCGGGAAGCGCTGGTGGCCGATTCGCGCGTGAGGGATTTTCGCCATCCGCTGTATCAGCGCATTGAAATGCTGGAAGCGATGACGTTGCCGGATCTGGCCGAGCCTGAAGAGTTTCGGCATGTGAGCCTTTACCATGCTCGGCGCGGCTAAAAGCTTCGCGAGCAAGCTTCGCTCCTACAGGTCCGGCGTCGGTCTTCAAATCGGCGCGGACCTGTAGGAGCGAGGCTTGCCCGCGAAGGCGACCTGTCAGACTGCCCACCCTTTCAGCGACACCCTGCCAAGCCGTATAGTTGACCCATTCACGCTTTTACGAGATCCCCCATGAGTCAGGAAACGCCGTACATCTTCGACGCCACGACTGCTGATTTCGACCAGTCGGTGATCGAGAACTCTTTCCACAAACCGGTGCTGGTGGATTTCTGGGCCGAATGGTGTGCGCCGTGCAAAGCCATGATGCCGATGCTGCAAACCGTCGCCGAGAGCTATCAGGGCGAGTTGCTGCTGGCCAAGGTCAATTGCGACGCCGAGCCGGACATCGTCGCCCGTTTCGGCATTCGCAGCCTGCCGACCGTGGTGCTGTTCAAGGACGGGCAACCGGTCGACGGTTTTGCCGGCGCGCAACCGGAATCCGCCGTGCGCACGATGCTCGAACCGCATGTGCAAATGCCGCCGCCGGCCGCTGCCGATCCATTCGAACAGGCCCAGGCGCTGTTCGACGAAGGCCGTTTTGCTGACGCCGAAGCCGTGCTCGCAGTGCTGCTTGGCGAAGACAATACCAACGCCAAAGCGCTGATCCTCTACGCGCGCTGCCTCACCGAACGCGGCGAACTGGGCGAAGCGCAAACCGTGCTCGACGCGGTCAAGACCGATGAGCACAAAGCCGCCCTCGCCGGCGCCAAGGCGCAAATCCAGTTCCTCGGCCAGGCCAAGGACTTGCCCGACGCCGCAGATTTGAAAGCACGCCTGGCGAAAAACCCGCAGGACGATGAAGCGGTGTATCAACTGGCGATCCAGCAACTGGCGCGCCAGCAATACGAACCGGCGCTCGACTCGCTGCTGAAACTGTTCATCCGCAACCGCAGCTACAACGAAGGCCTGCCGCACAAAACCCTGCTGCAAGTATTCGAACTGCTCGGCAACGATCATCCGCTGGTGACCACGTACCGCCGCAAACTGTTCGCCGCGCTGTACTGATCCGCCGAAACACCCCTGCTCCCGTGCCCCTGCAGGAGCAGAGCTTGCTCGCGATGGCAGTGCTTCTGATCTTGTGGGAGCAGAGCTTGCTCGCGATGGCGGTGCTTCTGATCTTGTAGGAGCAGAGCTTGCTCGCGAAGGCCGTGCTTCTGATCTTGTGGGAGCAGAGCTTGCTCGCGATGGCGTCCTTGAGATCGCCATCGCGAGCAAGCTTTACTCCCACAGGCTCCAGCGCTCTTAAGCAGGCCCGACCCAACTGTAAATCGGCGTATCCGCCCCGCTCACCACCTTCACTTCGGCGCAATGGCGCAAGCGCACCAACAGGCGTTTGCCCGACCCGGCATTACCGGTCAGCCCTTCCAGTTGCTCAAGCAAATCCGGCCCGCTCAACTGCCCGGCCTTGCGCAGCAAATCCTTGGCGATCTGCCAGGACGTATCGTCCTGACTCGACGCCTTGGCCACCGGCGCACTGACCTCCTCGGTTTTACTCACCTGCAACTGCGCACCAAGCCTCGCCCAATCGCCGTCATCCATCTCCAGCGTCAAATCCACCGGCCAGTCGCCGATGCTTCCGCGTATACGCAACATGAGTCCGCTCCTGCACATTTCTGACGTGCATGCTCCCATGGCTCTTGTACAACGCCAAGCAGCCGGGCAAACTCCGCGCACTTTCGTTATAAGATTACATAACAGACCTTTTCCTCACTTCCCCGGAGACTCGCCATGCGTCGTCTGCTTCTTGCTTTGCCGTTTGCCCTGTTGCCGCTGGCCGCCGCCCATGCTGTGGATGAACATGATCACGACCATGAGCATGGCAGCCTCAGCGCTCACGAACATGGGGTCGGTCGTTTGAACGCGGCGCTGGATGGCCAGACGCTGGAGTTGGAGCTGGAAAGCCCGGCGATGAATCTGGTGGGTTTTGAACACGCGGCCACCACTGATGCCGACAAGACCAAAGTCGCCGCCGCGCGCGCGAAACTGGAAAATCCGTTGGCGCTGTTCAATCTGCCGAAAGCTGCCGGTTGCAAAGTCGCGACTCAGGAACTGGAAAGTCCGCTGTTCGGCGACAAGCCGGATGCCGATGATGACCACGACGAGGCGGACAAGGACGCTCACGAGCATCATCACGACCACAGCGAAATCCACGCGCATTACCAATTCAGTTGCTCGGCGCCAGGTGCGCTGAAGACCCTGGATCTGGCGAACATTTTTAACACCTTCCCGGCAACGCAGAAGATTCAGGTACAACTGATCAGCCCGAGCGGCCAGCAAGGCGTCGAAGTGACGGCCAAGGCTGCTGCGCTGAAATTCTGACCCACCACAAATCCCCTGTAGGAGCGAGGCTTGCCCGCGAAGGCGTCGTCACATTCAACATCTGTGGCGACTGACACACCGTCTTCGCGGGCAAGCCTCGCTCCTACAAAGGCTAACCATCAACCTGACCGGTTTCACATGACCCAAGCACTCATCGAACTGTCCGACCTGGGCTTCAGTTGGCCCGGTCACCCGCCGCTGCTGGACATCCCGGCGTTTCGCCTCGAACCCGGTGAAACCCTGTTCCTCAAAGGTCCCAGCGGCAGCGGCAAAACCACCTTGCTCGGCCTGCTCGGCGGCGTGCAGAAGCCTGATCGCGGGAGCATTCGTCTGCTCGGCCAGGAACTCACCGAACTCGGCGCCGGTGCGCGCGATCGCTTTCGCGTCGATCACACCGGCTACATTTTTCAGCAGTTCAACTTGCTGCCCTTTCTGTCGGTGCGCGAGAACGTCGAGCTGCCCTGCCACTTCTCCAAATTGCGCGCCGAACGGGCGAAACAGCGCCACGGCAGCGTCGATCAGGCCGCCGCGACGCTGCTCGCGCATTTGGGTTTGAAGGATGAAAGCATCCTCGGCCGCCGCGCCGATTCGTTGTCCATCGGCCAGCAACAACGGGTCGCCGCCGCGCGCGCGTTGATCGGTCAGCCGGAACTGGTGATCGCCGACGAACCGACCTCGGCGCTGGATTACGACGCACGGGAAAACTTCATTCGCCTGTTGTTCGCCGAATGCCGCGAGGCCGGATCGAGCCTGTTGTTCGTCAGCCATGACCAGAGCCTCGCGCCGCTGTTCGACCGCAACCTGTCGCTGGCCGAGCTCAATCGCGCCGCCACCCCGTTCGAGGTCTGAGATGTATTTGTTTCGTCTAGCCCTGGCCAGCCTGGCTAACCGCCGCTTTACCGCGATTCTCACCGCGTTCGCCATCGCCTTGTCGGTGTGCCTGTTGCTGGCCGTGGAACGCGTGCGCACCGAGGCCAAAGCCAGTTTTGCCAGCACCATCAGCGGCACCGACCTGATCGTCGGCGCCCGTTCCGGTTCGGTGAATCTGCTGCTGTATTCGGTATTCCGCATCGGCAACGCCACCAACAACATTCGCTGGGACAGCTTCGAACACTTCGCCAATAACCCGAAAGTGAAGTGGGCGATCCCGATGTCGCTCGGCGATTCACATCGCGGTTATCGAGTGATGGGCACCACCGAGGCCTACTTCGAGCATTACCAGTACGGCCGCCAACAACACCTGGCGATCGCCGATGGCCGCGCATTTGCCAGCGATCCGTTTGAAGTGGTGCTCGGCGCCGAAGTCGCCGATGCGCTGCATTACAAACTCGGCGACAAACTGGTGCTGGCCCACGGCGTGGCGGTGATCAGCCTGGTCAAGCACGATGACAAACCGTTCACCGTGGTCGGCATTCTCAAGCGCACCGGCACCCCGGTGGACCGCACGTTGCACATCAGTCTCGGTGGCATGGAAGCGATTCACGTTGACTGGCATAACGGTGTGCCCGCGCAGGGCAAGGGCCGGATCAGCGCCGATCAGGCGCGCAACATGGACCTCACGCCGCAAGCGATTACCGCGTTCATGCTCGGGCTCAACAGCAAGATTTCGACCTTCGCGGTGCAACGCGAGATCAACGAATTCCGTGGTGAACCGATGCTCGCGATCCTGCCGGGCGTCGCGTTGCAAGAGCTGTGGAGCCTGATGAGCACGGCGGAAAAAGCCTTGTTCGTGGTGTCGTTGTTTGTGGTGTTGACCGGGTTGATCGGCATGCTCACGGCGATTCTCACCAGCCTCAATGAGCGTCGTCGCGAAATGGCGATCCTGCGTTCGGTAGGCGCGCGACCGTGGCACATCGCAACGTTGCTGGTGTTGGAAGCCTTTGCCCTGGCGCTGTCCGGGGTGATTGCCGGCGTCGCGCTGCTGTACGTCGGCATCGCCGCCGCGCAAGGTTACGTGCAAGCCAATTACGGTTTGTATCTGCCGCTGGCGTGGCCGAGCGAATATGAATGGACGCTGCTCGGTGGCATCCTGCTCGCTGCGCTGCTGATGGGCAGCGTGCCGGCCTGGCGCGCGTATCGCCAATCGTTGGCCGATGGCCTGTCGATCCGACTTTAGATGAGGACGTTGAACATGCCCCGCGCTCTACTCGCGCTGTTGATGCTGGTCGCCCTGCCGCTGTGGGCGGCCGAGCCGAAGGATTTGACCTGGTCGGAAATGATCCCGCCGGACGCTGCGCCGGAAGTGCCGAACATGACCCCGCTGCATGACTTGTCGCAGATGAGCAGCACGCTGGAATCGGCGCCCGCCGCCAAGCAGGATTTGCCGAATGCGCCGGTGGTGAAGGGGCTCGACGGCCAGAACATTCGCCTGCCGGGTTACATCGTGCCGCTGGAGGTGAGTGAGGAAGGTCGCACCACCGAGTTTTTGCTGGTGCCGTATTTCGGCGCCTGCATCCACGTGCCGCCACCGCCGTCGAACCAGATTGTGCATGTCAGAAGCGAAGTCGGCGTGAAGCTCGATGAGCTGTATCAGCCGTACTGGATCGAGGGCGCGTTGCAGGTGAAAGCGTCGAGCAGCGAGTTGGCGGATGCCGGGTATCAGATGGAGGCGGACAAGATTTATGTGTATGAGCTGCAGGAGTGAATCCGCAGTTCTGTGCTGTTTGTGAGGACGCCTTCGCGGGCAAGCCTCGCTCCTACTAGGTCATCACCCACCCTGTAGGAGCGAGGCTTGCCCGCGAAGAGGCCATCAAAGGTTCCACTAAAACAGGCCCGATCACTGTTTCATTGAGCTGAGTCAAAAGACCGGATCAGAGCGCTCCGTACCATTGGACATCAAACATTTTTAACGTCCTTTGGAGCCCCCATGAACAAGTCCTTGCTCAGCGCTTCGCTGTTTGCTCTCGCGCTCGCAGCCCCGCTCGCCCACGCCCACGATGCCGGCGACATCATCGTTCGGGCCGGTGCAATCACCGTCAACCCGAAAGCCGACAGCTCCAGCGTCAAGGTCGATCAGGGGCCGTTGTCGGGTGCCGATCTGGGTGGCAAGGCGACCATGAGCAGCGACACGCAGCTGGGTTTGAACTTCGCTTACATGATCGACAGCCACTGGGGGATCGAGCTGCTCGCCGCCTCGCCGTTCGAGCATGACGTGAAAATCAAAGGCACCGCACTCGGCGCGGCCAACGGCAAACTCGGCACGCTGAAACACCTGCCGCCAACCCTGAGCGTTGTCTACTACCCGCTCGACGGCAAATCGGCGTTCCAGCCGTATGTCGGCGCCGGCATCAACTACACCTGGATCTATGACGAGCACGTCGGCAGCCAGGCTCAGGCCAACGGTTTCAGCAACTTCAAGGCAAAAAACTCCTGGGGCATGGCGTTCCAGGTTGGCGCGGATTACATGATCACCGACAACATCATGATCAACGGCCAAGTGCGCTACATCGACATCGACACCCAGGCCACCGTCGAAAACAACGCCGTGGCACCGGGCACCCGGGCCAAGGTCAATGTCGAAGTCGACCCGTTCATCTACATGGTCGGGCTGGGTTACAAGTTCTAAACACGTGATTCAGGAATGCACCGAATCCTGTGGCGAGGGGGCTTGCCCCCGTTGGGCTGCGAAGCGGCCCCAAAACTGATGGTGACTGCTGCGCAGTCAAACGGGGGCAAGCCCCCTCGCCACAAGTTCATCACTTGCCATAACGGTGATGTCCGAGCAATAAAAAAGGCGCCTCGAAAGGCGCCTTTTTCATGACTGAGAAAAACTCAGCGACCCAGCAACCGGGCGAGGCCGACGTTCATGGGCGTTTGCTCAGGGTAGGTAAACCGCTCGAGCAGGCGCCGGTTGTTGGCGCGCGAATGGCGGATGTCGCCGGAGCGCGCCGGGCCGTAGGTAATCGGTGGCAATTCACCGACCACCTGCGCCAGCGCTTCGAGCATTTGCTTGAGCGTAGTCGCCTGGTTCCAGCCGACATTCACCGCGCCCACTTCAACCTGCGGTTTCTCGATGGCCTGCACCAGCAGATCGACCAGATCTTCAACATAGACAAAATCGCGCGTCTGCTCGCCGTCACCAAACACGGTGATCGGCAGGCCTTTCTGCGCGCGTTCGCTGAAAATGCTGATCACGCCGGAGTACGGCGAGGACGGATCCTGGCGCGGGCCGAAGATGTTGAAGAAGCGGAACACCACCGGCTCCAGTCCATGCTGGCGACGGTAGAAATCCAGGTAATACTCGCCAGCCAGTTTGTCCGACGCGTAGGGCGTCAGCGGTGCCTTGGCGGTTTCTTCGTCGATCGATTCGCCTTCGCCATTGTTGCCATACACCGCCGCGCTGGAAGCGAACAACACGCGTTTGACCCCGGCCTGGCGCATTGCCTCGCAGACATTCAAGGTGCCGATGAAATTGCTCTGATGGGTTTTCACCGGGTCGTCCACCGAGGCCTGCACCGAAGCCACGGCGGCCAAGTGGGCGACGGCGCTGCAGCCGAGCATCGAGCGCGCAACCAGTGCGGCGTCGGCGACGTCGCCGACAATCAGCTCGACCTTGGGATTGTCCATCGGCAGGTTGCTGCGTTTGCCGGTCGACAGGTCATCGAGGATGCGCACCGAATGGCCCTTGGCGAGCAAGGCGTCGGTCAGGTGCGAGCCGATGAAACCGGCACCGCCGGTGATGAAAACAGGGCCGTCAGCCATGGCGATAAAACCTATCCAGTAAGCCCGGGAGTGCCGCGCGCCAGGCGCGTGGCTTGATCCCGAAGGTGTGCAGAATTTTCTTGCAGGCGAGCACCGCGTGTTGCGGCTCTTCGGCCGCGTCAGGCCGCGCGGCGTGAGCCTGGGCGGTCGGCGCTTCGATGGCCAGCGCGTGCAGGTTGCGTGCTTCGGTGATGATCGCCTGACCCAATGCCAGCGGCGTGGTCGCCTCATGCCCGGCGTAATGATAGGTGCCCCACAGCGGCGCCGCACAATCGAGTTGCTTGAGCACCGAAATGATCACCCGGGCCGCGTCGTCAACTGGCGTCGGATTGCCCCGACGGTCGTCGGCCAGAAGCAATTCTTCCGGGGTTTCGGCGCGTGCGAGGAAGCGCCCGAGCGTGCCCTCGGCGCTGTCATCGAGCAGCCAGCCGAAACGCAACAACACATGTTGCGGGCACGTGGCGCGCACGCTTTGTTCGATTCGCCACAAGGCTTGACCGCGCAGGCCCAGCGGCACCGGTTCGTCTTTTTCGCTGTAGGCGGTGGCGCGCGAGCCGTCGAACACGCGATAGCTCGACGGTTGCAGCAGGACGATGTTGTGGTGCTGGCACAATTCGGCCAGGCGTTCGATGGCGCGTTCCTGCCCGGCCAGGCGCTGTTCGCTGACGGTCTCTGCCTGGAACCAGTCGAAGTAATAGGCGAGGTTGATCAGCGCGTCCGGGCGCGTGTCGTCGAGCAGTTGCGTCAGGCTTGCGGCGTCCCAGCCGTCTTGGGGTGGGCGGGGGGCGAGGAAACCGATGTCTTCCTCCGCACCGAGGCGAATCAGCGCCTGCCCAAGGGCATTTCCGCCGCCCAGTAACATAAGGCGCATTCGCATAAAGTCAGCAGGCCCAGTCTGATTGAATCAATGGCTTTATCGACAGCGCACACAGGCGTTGTCGTCGATAGATGCCGGAATCGTTGCATTTTGCGGGTTTAGTGCGCAACCGTCATCCGTAAAGTGTAGATCCCCGGATTTAGTCGCCGCCCCTGTGGCGAGGGGGCTTGCCCCCGTTCGGCTGCGCAGCAGTCGTAAAACCGCCAAACGCGGTAATCCTGAAGCATGGCGGCGGATGTTTTGGGGCCGCTTCGCAGCCCAACGGGGGCAAGCCCCCTC
>NZ_MKGS01000163.1:0-39214 GCF_002836905.1 Pseudomonas sp. 43NM1
GGCCGGGGCGGTGGCGGGTTCAGCCTTGGCTTTGGCGGCGGCTTTCGACGGCTGGCTGGCGAACAGTTTCTGCCAATCGAGTTGGCCATCGGCTTCCAGCGCGGCCCAGGTTTCGAGTTTGTTGCTGCGGATCTTGCCGACCACCACTTGTTGCTTGGCCAGATCGATGCTGGTGTCGCTGACGTCGAGGCGTTCCAGGCGCACCAGCGGCCGACCGTCCGGGGCATTGATGGCGAACGGCGCAACGCTGACCGCAACGTTGTTCAGTTGCAGCTCGGTTTCCTTGGCGAGGTTGAGCTTGTAGTCGGTGCTCAGGTTCAGCACGCCGTTTTCCAGGGCCAGCGGCAGCGCATCGCGCACATATGGCCACCAGACTTTCATCTGGCCGTCGGTGACTTTCAACTTACCTTCGGAAGCAATCGGGATCAGGCTGAAATTGCCGGTCCAGTCGATCTGCCCACCTTCCGGCCCCGCCGCGACCAGGGTCATGTCGGCGTTGTCGTCGGGCAGGGTGCTGAGGTTTTTCAGCTCGAAATCGAGTTTGTCGTAGAGGAATTCGATCGGCTCGCTCGGGCGCGCGTCCTGAAAATGCACGTAGCCGCCGGCCAGTCTGATGCGCTCGACACGTAGCGGGAACGGCTTGGCATTCGGGTCGGCGGGCGTTGGTTCGCTGGCGGGGATTTTGAACAGGCCCAGCAGATTGAGCTTGCCGTCCTTGCCGAAGAGGATTTCCGTTTTGGGCTTGTCCAGTTCGATGTCGGAGAGGTGCAGCGCCTTGGTCCAGAGACTGTCGAGTTGCAGGTTGGCGTAAAGCCGTTCGAAGCCGACCTGCTCCTTGCCCGGTTCGCCGATGATCAGGCCCCACAAGGTCACTTCAAGGCTGAACGGATTGAGTTCGATCCGCTGAATATGCGCAGGGGTCGTCGCGTAATTGGCTAACTGCTGGTTGGCGATGCGCAGGGCAATGCCCGGCAAAATCAGAAATCCCAGCAGGCTGTAGAGGGCCAGCGCAGTCAACAGGGCGCCGAGAGCGCGAATCAATCCTTTGGGCATTGTGCGGCTTCATATGTCTGATCGGAGTGCCTTGGAGTATGGCACGCGATTTCGGTTCCGAAGTGATCGCTGTTGCGCAGGATTGTTCAGCCGGTTGCGTAGGAATACGGACGCGCGGTTCAGAGTTGCAGAATCAGCGTCTTCAGCGGTGGCTGCTGATCCAGCGACGGGAAGTCCGCGCCCGGGGTCATCACCGACCATTCACGCACCGGACGCCCAGCTTTTTCGGCGCAACGCAGCACCTGTTCGCGCCAGTCATCCATGCTGACTTTCGCCAGATTGTTGCAGCAGATCAGCACGCCATTGTCAGCAGTGGTCAGCAGCGCAGGCTTGAGCAGGCTCTGATAGTCGCGCAGCAGGTCGACGGTGCCGAACGCGCTCTTGGCCCAGGCAGGCGGGTCGAGCAGCACCAGATCGTACTGACGTTGTTCCAGACGCTCATAGCTCGGCAGTTTGTGCCCGCGCCGCTGGCTGATCGGCAGGCCGGCCAATTGGCGGATCGCCGGGAAGTAATCGGATTGAATAAATTGCATGACTGGCAGCTGCGGATTGAGCAGACCGTTTTCGCGACCGACCGCGAGGTTACCTTCGGCAAAGTCGAGGTTGCACACTTCGCTGGCGCCACCGGCCGCCGCACTCAGGCCGACGCCGCAGGTGTAGGCGAACAGGTTGAGCACGCTTTTGTTGTGGCTGTGCTGTTTGACCCAGCCGCGGGTGTTGCGCAGGTCGAGGAACAGCAGCGGATCTTGCCCGGCGTGACGCCCGCGGACCCGATAGTTGAGGCCCCATTCGTGGCCGATCAGGTCTTGCAGCGCGGCTTCGTCGGCGCGGTACACGGTGTCTTCGCGGTCGATGCGCGAATTGCCCCGCGAGCGGTCGTTGTAGACCAGCAGGGTTTCGAAGCCCAAGTGTTGATTGATGGTTTGGTGGATGTGCAGCAGCGCGTCACGTTCCAGCGCCTGGTGGAAACTTTGCACCAGTAATTGCGGGCCGTAGCGGTCGATGGTCAGGCCGCCGGCGCCTTCCTGGCTGCCATGAAACAGGCGATAGCAATCGGTGCCTTGCTGATGCAGTTCGGCCAGCAGGTCCTGGCGATGATCGAGGGCGGCGCGCAGCGCCTGATTCAAGGAAGACATGCTGGGCGCCTTGCAGGATGAAGTAATTTGGCGCGGGAGTTTAACACTGTGGTGAGGGACCGAGGTGCTGCCATCGCGAGCAAGCTCGCTCCCACAATGGTTTTGTGGCGTGCACAAAATGTGCGATCAGCAAAGATCCCTGTGGGAGCGAGCTTGCTCGCGATGCTTTTGGGTTTTTGTCAGTTCAGCAACCCCATGCGCCGCTTCGCACGTTGCACCGAACCGTTGCGCATGGCCCAGCGCAGCATTGGCGCGCTGCGTTTGACGCTGGCGCGGATCAACTGGCGTTGCAGCGGGTTCTGATGCACGCCGAGCATATCGCTCGCCCAATCCGGCAGCAGGTCGATGCCGGCCTGCATCATCATCCCGCCAAACGGCTTGGCCATGCGGCTGGGCGCGGGCGCATTCAGGAGCAAGCGCAATACCTCGCGACTGCGGGCGTCGCACAACAATTGTGGGCGAATACGTTGCAGATAATCGGCGATTGCCTGCCGGCTCTTCGGCACATTGCGCGCACCGAGGCGCTCGGCGATCACGGCGATTTCCGCGTAATAACGATCCTGGTCCGCCAGTGACAGCTGCGGATTGCGGTAACGCAAATGCGCGCCGAGAAAGTTGCTGACCTCGGCCACGTGCACCCACGTCAGCAAGTCCGGATCGCTCGCCGCGTACGGGCGGCCATCCGCCGCGGTGCCGGTCACTTGCAGGTGAATGGTGCGCACTTTCTCGATCAGCCAGTCGGCGTCTCTGCGTGAACCGAACGTAGTCCCGGCGATGAACTGACTGGTGCGCCGCAAACGCCCGAGCATGTCCTGGCGAAAATTCGAGTGATCCCAAACCCCGGCCAACGCCAATGGATGCAGGGCTTGCAGCATCAGCGCAGTGATCCCGCCAATGAGCATGCTGGTGAAATCGCCATGCACCTGCCAGCTCACCGAATCGGGGCCGAACAGTCCGGGATCGCCCTTGGGGTTTTCCAGATCAAGTTTGCCCAGCGACAACCCGGTCAGGCTCATTAGCTGGTTTTCGATGCGTGTACGAATGAATTCCATGGCAACTCAGTGGCGAAAAAAAGGCGCGGCCAGCAGTGGCCGCGCAGACTTTTGAAACAAGCGATTTACTGGTTCAGGCGTTTCTCGACCAAATCGGCCACCACGCCTGGATCGGCCAGCGTCGAGGTGTCGCCGAGGCTGTCCAGTTCGTTGCAGGCGATTTTGCGCAAAATCCGCCGCATGATCTTGCCCGAACGGGTTTTCGGCAAGGCCGGCGCCCATTGAATCAGGTCCGGTTTGGCGAAGCTGCCGATTTCCTTGCTGACGTGCGCCAACAGTTCTTTCTTCAGTTCGTCGTTGGGATCGGTGCCGTTCATGGGCGTGACGAAGGCATAAATGCCCTGGCCCTTGAGGTCGTGCGGGTAACCGACCACTGCGGCCTCGGCGATGCTGTCGTGCAGCACCAGCGCGCTTTCCACTTCGGCGGTGCCGATGCGGTGCCCGGAAACGTTAATCACGTCGTCGATGCGCCCGGTGATCCAGTAATCGCCGTCCTCGTCGCGGCGGGCGCCGTCGCCGGTGAAGTAATAACCGGGATAGGGTTTGAAGTAGGTTTCGACCATGCGTTGCGGGTCGCCATAAACGCTGCGGATCTGCGCTGGCCAGCTCGATTTGATTGCCAGTACACCGGCGCCGGGGCCATGGATTTCCTTGCCGACTTCATCGAGCAACACCGGTTGCACGCCGAACATCGGTTGGGTGGCGCAGCCCGGTTTGATTCTTTGGGCGCTGACCAATGGGCTGAGCATGATGCCGCCGGTTTCGGTCTGCCACCAGGTGTCGACGATTGGGCAACGCTGTTCGCCGACCGCATTGAAGTACCAATCCCACGCTTCCGGGTTGATTGGCTCACCGACGCTGCCGAGTAATCTGAGGCTCTGGCGCGAAGTTTCCTTCAGCGGTTCGGCGCCTTCGCGCATCAGCGAGCGCAGGGCGGTGGGCGCGGTGTAGAAGATGTTGACGTGATGTTTGTCGATCACTTGCCAGAAACGCGAGCTGCTCGGGTAGCTCGGCACGCCTTCGAAGATCAGCGTGGTCGCACCGTTGGCCAGCGGGCCGTAGACGATGTAACTGTGGCCGGTGACCCAGCCGACGTCGGCGGTGCACCAGAACACTTCGCCGTCGCGGTAATCGAGCACGTATTTGAAGGTCATCGCCGCTTGCAGCAGATAGCCGCCGGTGGTGTGCAACACGCCTTTGGGTTTGCCGGTGCTGCCGGAGGTGTAGAGGATGAACAGCGGGTCTTCGGCGTCCATCGGTTCGGGCGGGCAATCGTCGCTGACGTCGCGCAGAGCCTGGTGATACCAGATGTCGCGGCCATCGACCCAGGCGACTTCGCCCTGCGTGTGCTCGACGACGATCACCGTGCTGACATTCGGGCAACTCAGCAGCGCTTGGTCGACCTTGTCCTTGAGCGGCACGAACTTGCCGCCACGCACGCCGGCATCGGCGGTGATCACGGTGCGGCAATCGGCGTCGAGAATGCGGTCACGCACCGAGTCGGGTGAAAAACCGCCGAACACCACCGAATGCACCGCACCAATGCGCGTACACGCGAGCATGGCGTAGGCGGCTTCGGCGATCATCGGCATGTAGATGCACACGCGATCGCCTTTCTTCACGCCACGGCTTTTCAGCACGTTGGCCAGGCGACAGACGTGATGGTGGAGTTTTTTGTAGGTGATCAGCGCGGATTCGGCGGGGTCATCGCCTTCCCAGATGATTGCGACTTGATCGCCGCGTTCGGCGAGGTGGCGGTCGATGCAGTTGTAACTGACGTTGAGCTTGCCACCGGCGAACCAGCTGGCTTCGCCGGTTTTCAGGTTATAGCGCTGGACGGTTTGCCACGGTGTGCTCCAGTCGAGGAACCGGGTGGCCTGTTCGGCCCAGAAGGTGCTGGGGTGTTCGATGGATTGTCGGTACAGGCGCTGGTAGTCGTCCTGACTCAATTGTGCAGCCCGGCGCACGGCATCGGCTTTGGGGAACGTGCTGATATCGAACATGACGGTTCCTTATTCTTGTTTTGCGACAAGGATAAAGATGCGCCGAGTGAAGAAAGGGATCAAGAGCGCCGACAAACGAGCCTTGTAGGAGCAAAGCTTGCTCGCGATGGCGGCGACGCGGTGGATCAAGCACGCCGCGTCTTCGTTCTTCGCGAGCAAGCTTTGCTCCTACAGCGATGACGTCAGGTCAATCAACATTAATGCTGAATGACCCACCGCAATCGCGGGCAAGCCTTGCTCCTACAGGGTTCGGAGCGTTAGCCGCGGTGACGGCCGCGGAAGTAGTTGATCAGGCCCTGGGTCGAAGCGTCGTCAGCCGGGGTTTCTTCGCTACCGACCAAACGGTTATAGACACCTTTCCCCAGCTCTTTGCCCAGCTCCACGCCCCACTGGTCGAAGGCGTTGATGCCCCAGACCACGCTTTGCACGAAGACTTTGTGTTCGTACATCGCCACCAGTGCGCCGAGACGACGCGGGCTGATGCGCTCGACCACCAAGGTGTTGCTCGGACGGTTGCCCGGGATCACCTTGTGCGGAGCGACCTTGTGCACTTCTTCTTCGCTCACGCCTTTGTCGCGCAACTCGGCTTCGGCTTCGGCCAGGGTCTTGCCCAGCATCAGCGCCTGGCTCTGCGACAGGCAGTTGGCGTACAGCCACTGGTGGTGGTCGGCCACCGGGTTGAAGCTGACAATCGGCACAATGAAATCGGCCGGGATCAGTTGGGTGCCTTGGTGCAGCAACTGGTGATAAGCGTGCTGACCGTTGCAACCGACGCCGCCCCAGATCACCGGGCCGGTATCGGTGGACACCGGCGTGCCGTCCTGGCGCACGCTCTTGCCGTTGGATTCCATGTCCAACTGTTGCAAATGCTTGGTGATGTTGCGCAGGTAATGGTCGTACGGCAGGATCGCGTGGCTCTGCGCGCCCCAGAAGTTGCCGTACCAGACGCCGAGCAAGGCCAGCAGCACCGGCATGTTCTGCTCGAACGGCGCGCTCTGGAAATGCTGGTCCATGGTGTAGGCACCGGAGAGCAGTTCCTTGAAGTTCGACATGCCGATGGCCAAGGCAATCGGCAAACCGATGGCCGACCACAGCGAGTAACGACCGCCGACCCAGTCCCACATCGGGAAGATGTTTTCTTCACGAATACCGAACGCCACAGCCGCCGCGTTGTTGCTCGATACGGCGATGAAGTGACGATACAGCTCGGCTTCCGAACCGCCCTGAGCCAGATACCAGGCGCGAGCGGCCTGAGCATTTTTCAGGGTTTCGAGGGTGTTGAAAGATTTCGACGAAACGATAAACAACGTGGTCTCGGCGCGCAGCTTCATGGTCAGTTCGTGGAACTCACTGCCATCGATGTTCGCCAGGTAATGGCAGCGAACGCCTTTTTGCGCGTAGGACAACAGCGCTTCGGAGACCAGCTCCGGGCCGAGGAACGAACCACCGATGCCGATGTTGACCACGTCGGTGATCGGCTTCTCGGTGTAACCGCGCCAGAGACCATCGTGGATGCGGCCCACGAGGTCAGTGATCTGGTTCAGCACCTTGTGCACTTCGGGCATCACGTTGACGCCGTTGACCGACAACTTGTCGCCCACCGGACGACGCAAAGCGGTGTGCAGCGCCGGACGGCCTTCGGAAGAGTTGACGATTTCGCCGTCAAACAGCGCTTTGATCGCGCCTTTGAGGTCGACTTCGTTAGCCAGGCCCACCAGCAGGTCGCGGGTCTCGGCGTTGATCAGGTTTTTCGAGTAATCGAGAAACAGACCGCAGCTGCTGAGGGTGAATTGATTGAAGCGCTGCGGGTCGGCATTGAAGGCTTCGCGCATGCTGAAATCCTGCATGGCTTGGCGGTGATCTTTCAACGCTTGCCAGGCGGGCAGAGCGGTAACGTCGTGAGGAGTGCGGTAGTACGCCATCGCTGCGGTTTTCCTTTTTACTTGAACGGCCTTTTGATCACGATAAATCCCGGAGCGCTGCGGTGGGGCGTCCGGTCAACTGCGTCGACACGATTTCATGGCGCAGGGCGAATACAGTAAACCTCGCGCTGCGATCTGTCTTGACTTTGTCTGACCCGTTCCCGGTACTTTTTTATACAACGAAGGGAAAAACGTCCGACCAACGGAAGGGAGGACAATACAAAATCCACAGTGGGAGCTTGCTCCCACAGGGAATGGCGTTGCCAGGGTTATGCGTCGAGGTTCAGGTGCAGGTTGTCGATCAACCGCGTGGTGCCGAGGAACGCCGCCACCAGAATCACCAGATCGCGATCCTGCGCAGTTGCCGGGCGCAACGTCAGGGCGTGGCGGATTTCCAGATAATCACTGCGCAAACCTGCCGCTTGCAACTGTTGGACTTGCGCGGCGATCAGCACCGGATAATCGCGATCACCCTGTTGGATCGCCTCGGCAATCGCCGCCAGTGTGCGATACACCACCGGCGCCGTGGCGCGTTGTGCTTCGTCGAGAAAACCATTGCGCGAGGACAACGCCAGGCCATCGGCGGCGCGCACGGTCGGTTCGCCGATGATCTGGATCGGCATGTTCAGGTCGTGCACCAGCGCGCGGATCACCGCCAGTTGCTGGAAATCTTTCTGGCCGAAGATCGCCAAGTCAGGCTGAACCATGTTGAAAAGTTTGCTGACCACGGTCGCCACGCCTTCGAAATGCCCCGGACGGCTGGCGCCGCACAAACCTTCGGACAATTGCGGAACGCTGACGCGGGTCTGGCCGGTCATGCCGTCGGGGTACATTTCTTCAACGGTCGGGGCGAACAACAAGTGGCAACCGGCCTGGAGCAATTTCTCCTGATCAGCCGCCAGGGTTCGCGGGTATTTGTCGAGGTCTTCGCCGGCGCCGAATTGCAGCGGGTTGACGAAGATGCTCGCGACCACGAAATCGGCGCGTTGCGTGGCTTTGGTGATCAGCGCGACATGGCCGCTGTGCAGGTTGCCCATGGTCGGCACGAAGGCAATGCGCTTGCCTTCACCGCGAGCACGGGCGACGGCGGCGCGCAATTCGCGGACGGTTTTAACAGTGTTCATGCAGAGAATCCGTGTTCGATACCAGGGAAAGTCACCGCTTTGACCTCGGTGACGTAAGCGCCAAGCGCCGCTTGAATGCTGACTTGGCCGGCCATGAAGTTCTTCACGAACTTCGGCACGCGGCCGGTGATCGACAGGCCGAGCATGTCGTGCAAGACCAGCACCTGGCCATCGGTGTCGCTGCCGGCACCGATGCCGATCACCGGAATGCCGACGGCTTGAGTGATTTCCTGCGCCAGTTCGCTCGGCACACATTCGAGCAGCAACATGCTGGCGCCGGCCTGTTCCAGCGCGATGGCGTCGGCACGCATCTGCCGCGCCTGGTTCTCGCTGCGACCCTGGACTTTATAGCCGCCCAGAATGTTCACCGATTGCGGGGTCAGACCCATGTGCGCGCACACCGGGATGCCGCGCTCGGCGAGCAAGCGAATCGAATCGGCCAGCCACAATGCGCCTTCAACCTTGACCATGTGCGCACCGGCCTGCATCAGCAGGGCGCTGTTGGCCATGGCTTGTTCGGTGGTGGCGTACGCCATGAACGGCAGGTCGGCGAGGATCAGTGCATCGCCGTTGCCGCGTTTGACCGCGGCGACGTGGTAGGCCATTTCCGCGGTGGTCACGGGCAGGGTGCTGTCGTGACCTTGCAAAACCATGCCGAGGGAGTCGCCCACCAGCAGCACTTCGACACCGGCCTCGTTGCAGGCGTGGGCGAAAGTCGCGTCATAGCAGGTCAGCATGGTGATCTTTTCACCTTTCTGCTTGAGGCTCTGGAGCGTGGTCAGGGTGATGGCTGGCATGTAAGAAATCCTCGTTCAGGCGCTATGGAAACTACTGCGAGTAACGCGCGTGATTCTTCATTTACTCAGGCGCACGGTCTTTTTGTCGTGCTTATAAGGCCTGGATTGCGCCCTTTGCGCCGCGTTGGCGGCAGCGGGACGCCTATAGTCGTGAGGAGAACTCGGGAAGTCAATTGCGTGTGTTACCGGGTTGTTACGTGTGGGGTGTTACCTGGGAAATAAACGCCTGTAGGAGCAAAGCTTGCTCGCGATAGCGTCAGGTCAGACAGGATTGGGTCCGAATCCTGGACCGCCATCGCGAGCAAGCTTTGCTCCTGCAGGATCAGTGTGCAGTTTGGGGGATGCGTTCGAGGCCGATGAACGGGCAGGCTGCCAGCAGGTCGGTGAGGGTTCTGCCATCCGCCAAACGCAAATCCGCCGGCGCCAGTTCGGCCAGTGGATAGAGGACAAACGCGCGTTCCTGCAGATGGTAATGCGGGACTTTGAGGCGCGGCTCGTCGATCAGGCGATCGCCAAACAGCACAATGTCGAGGTCCAGCGTGCGCGGCCCCCAGCGTTCAAGGCGCTCGCGGCCCTGAGCGTTTTCGATGGCTTGCAGCGCATCGAGCAAGTCCAGCGGCGCGAGTGAACTGTCGAGGGCGGCGACTGCGTTGGTGTAGCGCGGTTGCCCGGGGAGCAGCGAATCACTCTGATAAAACGCCGAAACCGCGACCAGTTCGGTCTGCGGCAATTGCGCCAGCGACTCGATGGCGCTGCGCAATTGTTCGGCGGGGTCAGCCAGATTGCTGCCCATGCCGATGTAGATGCGTTCCATCACTTACTCGCCCGTAGCGCTCGGTGCGCCGGCCGCGCGTTTACGCTTGGCGCCGCCGCTGCGACGACGTTTGCGCGGTGCGCCAGTGCCGTCGTCCTTGCCGCTGAGGTCACGAATCATGTCGCGGCGTTCGCTGTCGTTGGCGTCCTGATAATCGGTCCACCACTCGCCCAGGCCATCGGTCTGCTCGCCGGCGCTTTCGCGCAGCAACAGGAAATCGTAACCGGCGCGGAACCGTGGGTTGTCGAGCAACAGGTCGGCGCGCTTGCCGCTACGGCGGGGCAGGCGTTCCTGCATGTCCCAGATTTCACGGATCAGCATGGTGAAACGTTTTGGAATCGCAATGCGCTGGCACTGTTCGGCAATCAGCTCGTGCGCCGCTTCCTGCATCGCCGGAATCGGCGGCATGCCACGTTCCTGCAGGCGCAACACGCGCGCTGGCAGCGCTGGCCACAGCAGGGCGGCAAACAGGAACGCCGGGGTCACCGGTTTGTTCTGCTTGATCCGCAGGTCAGTGTTGATCAAGGCTTCGCTGATCAGCGTGTGCGTGTACGTCGGGTTGTATTCCAGGGCCTCGGCGCTCGCCGGGAACAATGGATCAAACAACTGCAAGTCGACCAGCATCTCGAAGGTGTCTGCGGCGTGGCCGGAGAGGAACAGCTTGAGCACTTCTTCGAACAGCCGCGCCGAAGGAATTTCGCGCAGCATCGGCGCGAGATCGCGAATCGGCGCAGCGCTGTGTTTTTCGATGCCGAAATTCAGCTTGGCGGCGAAACGCACGGCTCGCAGCATGCGCACCGGGTCTTCCTGATAACGCTGCTTCGGATCGCCGATCAGGCGGATCAGGTGATTGCGGATGTCGTGCACGCCGTTGGCGTAATCGAGAATGCGCTCGCTGACCGGATCGTAATACAGGGCGTTGATGGTGAAGTCGCGGCGTTGCGCGTCTTCTTCCAGCGTGCCGTAAACGTTGTCGCGCAAAATGCGCCCGCTCTCGTTGCGGGAAGACTGGTTGCTGTCTTCCTCTTCATCGTTTTGCGGGTGATTGGCACGGAAGGTCGCGACTTCAATGATTTCGCGACCGAAGTGGATGTGCACCAGTTTGAAGCGACGACCAATGATCCGCGCGTTGCGGAATTCGGCCCGTACTTGTTCAGGGGTGGCACTGGTGGCGACGTCAAAATCTTTCGGCGTGATGCCGAGCATCATGTCTCGCACACAACCGCCGACCAGATAAGCCTGGTAACCGGCGTTCTGCAGGCGTTCGACGATATTCACCGCGTAACGGCTGAATTGGCCCTTCTGCAGCGAATGTTGGCCGCTGTTGAGCACTTCAGGCGTGCTGCGGATGTGTTGCGTAGGACGCTTGGGAGAACGGAGTGACTGGAACAACTTCTTCAGCATGGGATGCACTGTTTGAAGGAATGTTCGGCCATAACCAGGAATGACCGCATGATGGGCCGGGATTCTAGCATTTAGTCGAGGGATGGTGTAGGACACAGCAGATATGAGCTGCAAGCCGCAAGCTACAAGGGAAAAACGCAGTTCAAAAGCGCGATTTTAATCAAATCGCAGAAACTACAAGGGGAGCCGAAGCTCCCCAAGAAGTAGTTGCATGCTCTATTTTTATTATTGGTTTCGGGCTTTTTGTTTTTGTTAAGTGCCCTCGCCATGAAGATTTTCCTTCATGACCCTCCCAATCGGGAGCCAAGAGCAAACGGATTGCTTTGGTCGCTGTGCTGCAGTGATCTTGCGATCCAACCAGTTCAGGCTCTGTCTCAGGACAGTTTTTGTTGTTCTCGGCCTGGTCGCGGGGCAAGCCCCAAATACAACGCCTCTCCAAAAGAATCAGTTAGCTGCGCCTCTCGCCGTCTTGTTTTTATTGTGCGTGAGTCGATTCGTCTTATTTTTATTGTCTTGTGCATTGCTTGTTATTGTTCTTGTACCAAACATATAGCAGGGTGCGTGCCAACTTTTGCCATGCCCAGCAAAACAAGGGCTTAGACGGTTTTGGAGGGTTTTTCGAGGCATAAAAAAACCGGGGCTTCGTTACCGTAAGCCCCGGTTCTGTTACGTGGAAAAAACTGAGGTAACAGTTTTTCCAGCAAGTCACGTGTTACCCGCACACTCGACAGGTGCCGTTCAGCTCTCGCTGGCCACTCCGGTTTTGCGTCGCGGAATGCCCAGGCGCTGGCGGCGTTCCCACAGGCATTTGCGGCTCACCCCGAGTTTGCGCGCCAGTTCGGTCTCGGTCATGTGGTCCTGATGCTCGAGGACAAAGTGCTGGAAGTAGTCTTCCAGTGACAGGTCTTCGGTCGGCTCATGGCTGTTGTTACCGGCGGCGGTGCCTTGTTGCGGCGGCAGGCCGATGAAATCGTCATCGTCCAGATCGCTCAGTTCGATGTCTATGCCCAGCAGCTCGGCAGAGATTTCCGGGCTTTCGCACAGGATCACCGCGCGTTCGACCGCATTCTCCAGTTCACGAACGTTACCCGGCCAGCTGTAGTGACGAATCGCCTGCTCGGCATCCGGGGCAAACTTCAGATCGGTGCGGTTGACCCGCGCGCTCTGCCGCGCCAGGAAGGCATTGGCGATTTCGTTGACGTCGGCACCACGCTCGCGCAGGGCGGGCAGTTTCAGGGCAATAACGTGCAAGCGGTAATAAAGGTCTTCACGGAACTGGCCGATCTTCGCCAGGCTCTTGAGGTCGCGGTGCGTTGCAGCGATCAGGCGTACATCGACCTTCTGCGACTGCACCGAACCGACCCGGCGAATTTCGCCTTCCTGCAACACGCGCAGCAGACGGGCCTGGGCTTCGAGCGGCAATTCGCCGATTTCATCGAGGAACAACGTGCCGCCGTCCGCCGCTTCCACCAGCCCCGCACGCCCGGCGCTGGCGCCAGTGAATGCGCCTTTTTCGTGGCCGAACAGTTCGGACTCGATCAGGCTTTCCGGGATGGCTGCACAGTTCACCGAAATCATCGGCGCCTTGGCGCGTTTCGACAGGTTATGCAGGGCGCGCGCCACCAGTTCTTTACCGGTGCCGGACTCGCCCTGAATCAGCACATTGGAATCGGTCGGCGCGACTTTGCGGATCTTGCTGTAAAGATCCTGCATCGGCGGGCACGAGCCGATGATGCCGATCTCGCCGTTGCTGTTATCGATGCCCGGTTTGGCTGCGCCAGTGCTGGCTTTGCCAACCACCGGCTCACCGACGACTGGCGACGATTGGCGATCACGCAGGATACGCGCGACAGCCTGAAGCATTTCGTCGTGATCGAAAGGCTTGGCGATGTAATCCACCGCGCCCATCTTCATCGAATCGACGGCCGAACGCAGGCTGGCGTAGCTCGTCATGATCAGCACCGGAGTGCCTTGGCCGAGCTTGATCAACTCGGTGCCCGGTGCGCCAGGCAGGCGCAGGTCACTGACGATCAGGTCAAACGTGGGAATGCTGAAACGCTCTTGTGCTTCCTGCACGGATCCGGCTTCGCTGACCTGGTACTGGTTACGTTCCAGCAGGCGGCGCAAGGCGGAGCGGATAATTGTTTCGTCTTCGACGATCAAAATGTGCGGCATTGATTCGATACTCTCGACGGTCTCAGTTCACAGCGGACGTCGCTTCGACATGACGCGGCAATGTCACCCGGATACGGGTGCCGCGTTGGCTTTGAACATCAGCCGGGCTGTCGATGGTGATTTGTCCATAATGCTCTTCAACGATGGAATAGACCAGTGCAAGGCCCAGACCGGTGCCTTCGCCAGGATCCTTGGTGGTGAAGAAGGGTTCGAACAATCGGTCCATGATGTTCTTCGGAATTCCGCTGCCTTCGTCTTCGACGATCAAATCGACCGTATGTTCGCCGGCTTCGCTTTTGACCCGCACTGCGCTGTGTGGCGGTGAGGCGTCGCGCGCGTTGGAAAGCAAATTGATCAACACTTGGGCGAGCCGCTGCGGATCGCCTTCGACCCAGTGGTCGGGGTCGCACAGGTTGTAGAACTGTACTTCGAAATTGCGCCGGTTGAGGGCCAGCAGGCCGATGGCATCCTGCGCCACTTCCGCCAGACAAACCGGTTCGTCGCTGTGCTGATGGCTACCGGCGTGGGCAAAACTCATCAACGACTGGACGATGCGCGACACGCGTTTGGTCTGCTCGAGAATCTGCCCGCTGATCTCGGTCAGCTCGGCGTCTTCCTCACGCTCCTCGCGCAGGTTCTGCGCCAGGCACGCGATCCCGGTGATCGGGTTGCCGATTTCATGGGCGACGCCCGCCGCCAGTCGGCCAATGCTCGCCAGCCGCTCGGAGTGCACCAGTTTGTCTTCGAGCATCTGGGTTTCGGTGAGGTCTTCCACCAGCAGCACCAAACCACTGTTGCCCGGCGCCAGCGGTTCATCGATGGCCGCTTTGTGCAGGTTCAGCCAGCGGGTCTGGCCGTCGAGGGCCAAATGCTGTTTGTGCAAATGTTCGTCGGGCAGATTGATAAAACCCTGGAGCAGTTCTTTCCACGGATCGCCAATCGTACTCAGGCGCGAGCCGACCACCCGCTGCGCGGCAATCCCGGTCAGCTCTTCCATGGCTTTGTTCCACATCAGGATCTCTTGATCCTTGGCCAGCGAGCAGACGCCCATCGGCAATTCCTGCAACGTCTGCCGGTGGTAACGGCGCAGGGCATCGAGTTCGGCCGCGAGACCGGTCAGGCGCGAGTGGTAATCCTCGAGCCGGCTTTCGATGAAGTGAATGTCTTCGGTCACATAGTTTTCGCCGCCCGCCTTATAAGGCAGGAAGGTTTCAACCATGTCCTGGGCAACGCTTGGGCCCATCAAACCGGACAAGTTGGCCTCGATGCGGTCGCGCAAACGGCGCAAGGCATAAGGACGGCGCTCGTCGAACGGCAGATAGAGATCGCGCAGGGCCTGCTCGACTTCCTTCTGCGCGGCTTTCGCGCCCAACGGTTTGGCCAGTTGCGTGGCGAATTCCTGGGGTGAAGCGGCGTGCAGCTCGCGGCGCTGCGGGCGCCGAACGTTGTCGACGGCGCAGGCTTCGGCGGCGCTGGCCTCTTCCGGGCTGGCGTTGGTGAACAGCGAAATCAAAGTGAACATCAACACGTTGGCGGCCAGCGAGGCTATCGCCGCCATGTGCCAACTGGTGTCGTCGAGCACGTAAATCATGTTCAGCAGCGGAATGTAGAAACCCTGCAGATTGCCCACCAGCGGCATCAGCATGGTCACCAGCCACACCAGAATCCCCGCGAGCAGACCGGCGATAAAGCCGCGCCGGTTGGCGGTCGGCCAGTACAGCACCGACAACACCCCGGGCAGGAACTGCAACGTGGCAACGAACGCGACGATGCCGAGGTTGGCCAGATCCTGCTCGGCGCCCAGCAGCAGATAAAAGCCATAACCGGCCATGATGATCGCGACGATCAGCGCGCGGCGGGTCCACTTCAGCCAGCGGTAGATATTGCCTTCGGCCGGCGGTTGATACAGCGGCAGCACCAGGTGGTTGAGCGCCATCCCGGACAACGCCAGCGTGGTGACGATGATCAGCCCGCTCGCCGCCGACAACCCGCCGATGTACGCCAGCAACGCCAAAGCCTTGCTGTTGGCGGCGATGCCTATACCCAGCGTGAAGTATTCGGGATTGGTCGTGGCGCCGAGTTTCAAACCGGCCCAGAGAATCAGCGGCACCGCCAGGCTCATCAGCAACAGAAACAGCGGCAGGCCCCAACTGGCGCTGACCAGCGAGCGCGGGTTGAGGTTTTCGGTGAAGGTCATGTGATACATGTGCGGCATCACAATCGCTGAGGCAAAGAACACCAGCAGCAGCGTGCGCCACGGACCTTCTTGCAACGGCGTGTGCAGTGCGGCGAGGGCGGTCTGGTTTTGCAGCAGCCACAACTCCAACTGTTGCGGGCCGTCGAACACGCCGTATAACGCGTACAGGCCCACGCCGCCGATGGCGATCAGCTTGATCACCGATTCAAAGGCAATCGCGAACACCAGGCCTTCGTGTTTCTCGCGCGTGGCAATGTGCCGCGAGCCGAAGAAAATCGTGAACAAGGTGATCAGCGCACAGAAACTCAGGGCGACGCGGTGCTGCACCGGTTCGCGGGTGAGGATGCTGATCGAGTCGGCCACCGCTTGAATCTGCAACGCCAGCAGCGGCAACACGCCGATCAACATGAAAATCGTGGTCAGCGCGCCGGCCCAGGTGCTGCGAAAGCGAAACGCGAACAAGTCCGCCAGCGACGACAATTGATAGGTGCGGGTGATTTTCAGGATCGGGTACAGCAACACCGGCGCCAGCAGAAACGCGCCGGAGACCCCGAGATAACTCGAAAGGAAGCCGTAGCCGTACTGATAGGCCAGACCCACCGTGCCGTAAAACGCCCAGGCACTGGCGTAAACCCCCAGCGACAGTGTGTAGGTCAGCGGGTGGCGAATGATCGCGCGCGGGATCATGCCCCGTTCGCTGATCCAGGCTACGCCGAACAGCACCGCCAGGTACGCGGCGCTGATCACGATCATCTGGGTCAGGCTAAAGCTCATCGGCATCTTTTTGGCTCTGCAGGATGAAGGTCACGACGATCAGAATCAGCCAGAGCAGATAAGGGCGATACCAGGCGCCAGTGGCGTCGATCCACCAATCCATGATGGCCGGGGAGAACAGGTAAATCCCCACTACCAAAAGCAGGACCAAGCGATAGATGTACATCCCGGCCTCTCTTGTTTATGCGCGTGCCCGAAAACGTGCGGCGATGGTAACGGATGGCGGCGCTACTGCAAGCGCCATCACAGCAGTTGCGCCTCGGGCAGCGTCAGTGTGCGCGGGATCTGCGTGGCATCCCAGTGCGCGATGCCCCAGTTCAGCAGTTCGCGCGGCGAGGCGTAAGCCAGTTCGCTGCCGGGATTTTGCTCCAGCGCCCGCAATGCCCGCAGCAACAGCGGCGTTGCCTGATCGGCGGCCAGCGGCGGCGAGCGGTAGGATTTGCCGAGTTTGTGGCCGTCCGGCTGGGTAATCAGCGGCACGTGCAGGTAACGCGGTTGCGGCAGGCCGAGCAGTTCTTGCAGATAGAGCTGGCGCGGCGTCGAGTCGAGCAAATCGGCGCCACGGACGATGTCGGTGATGCCTTGCCAGGCGTCGTCGAGGACTACCGCCAGTTGATAGGCGTAGAGCCCATCGCGGCGACGAATCACGAAATCACCAACGTCGCGGCCCAGGTGCTGGCGGAATTCGCCTTGCACGCGGTCGGTGAAGTGGTATTCCAGCTCTGGCACGCGCAGGCGAATGGCGGCGTTTTCGCTGGCGTGTCCGGCGTTGCGGCACAGGCCTGGATAGATGCCGTGATAAGGCTCGAGTTGTTTGCGCGAGCACGTGCAGGCGTAGGCCAAACCATGGTTGAACAGGCGATTGAGCACTTCGGCGTAGGCGTCATGACGCTCGCTCTGGCGCACCAGTTCGCCGTCCCATTCAAAACCGTAGCTGTGCAGCGCATCGAGAATCGCCGCTTGCGCGCCCGGTTCTTCGCGTGGCGGATCAAGGTCTTCCATGCGCATCAACCAGCGACCACCCACCGAGCGGGCATCAAGGTAGGAGGCGAGGGCGGCGACCAGCGAGCCGAAGTGCAAATGGCCACTGGGCGTGGGAGCGAAACGACCGATGTAGGTGGGAGAGGTAATAGTGGTCATAAGCCCCGATATTAGGCTGTTCAATCGTTTTGAGCACGGCTCGAAGCCGCCATCGCGAGCAAGCTCGGCTCCCACAAAAGCGCGCCACCGCGCCCCTGCCCTGTAGGAGCAAAGCTTGCTCGCGAAGGGGCCATCATTTTCAACACTCATGTCACTGACAAACCGCCATCGCGAGCAGGCTCACTCCCACAGGTTGATCGTCGCCTGCTCTTCTGTGGGAGCGAGCTTGCTCGCGATGGCGATTTTGAAGACACAACGAATTTCACAAACAAAAACGGAGCGTTCGCACGCTCCGTTATTGGTTCAAGTCGCCATTACTTGCCGACTTGCTTTTCCTTGATTTCCGCCAGGGTCTTGCAGTCAACGCACATATCGGCGGTAGGGCGGGCTTCCAGTCGCTTGACGCCGATCTCGACGCCACAGGACTCGCACCAGCCATATTCTTCGTCTTCGATCAATTGCAGCGTCTTGTCGATCTTCTTGATCAACTTGCGCTCACGGTCACGGGCGCGCAGCTCAAGGCTGAATTCTTCTTCCTGGCTGGCACGATCTGCCGGGTCAGGGAAGTTGGCCGCTTCGTCCTTCATGTGATCAACCGTACGGTCGACTTCCTGCATCAAGTCCTGTTTCCACTTATTCAGGATCTTGGTGAAGTGAGCGCGCATGGGCTTGCCCATGTACTCCTCGCCCTTAACTTCTTTGTAGGGTTCGAAGCCGCTGATCGACTGGTTTTGCTGCTTTGCTTGGGTGGGCATGAAATGGACCGCCTCTACTCTTGTAATCCATTGCGCAGGATTGCTCCATCACCGACACCTGCCGGCCCTGCGGCTGCAAGCGGGCGAACTTACCAGATCAAAACGGGCCGCGCTACTCCCGGATGTCGCAGTAGTGGCGCGCGGTGCTTGCAAATGATTGCAAAGCCTTGTCTGGAGGTGATGGAGGCCTGATCAAATATTGATTTTAGTCAAACCTGAGACACTCGCTTGTGTCGTTCATGACCCCGGTTCTAACGGCTCTGACCGCTTTAGGTTCTCGCTCGTTCCAGTGCATGGGTAGAATCGGTTCTTTTCACCGTTGAAGGAAGGCTAATGGCTCAGCCCTACAGTGCGCGCAGTCGTGCGATCGAACCGTTTCACGTGATGGCGTTGCTGGCGCGGGCCAATGAATTGCAGGCCGCCGGTCACGACGTGATTCACCTGGAAATCGGCGAACCCGACTTCACCACCGCCGAGCCGATCATCCAGGCTGGGCAGGCTGCGCTGACGGCAGGCAAGACCCGTTACACCGCCGCGCGCGGAATTCCCGAGTTGCGCGAAGCGATTTCCGGTTTTTATCAACAGCGCTACGGGCTGAACATCGATCCACAGCGGATTCTTGTCACGCCGGGCGGCTCCGGCGCGTTGCTGCTGGCCAGCGCGTTGCTGGTCGATCCGGGCAAACACTGGCTGCTCGCCGACCCCGGTTACCCGTGCAACCGGCACTTTCTGCGACTGGTCGAAGGCGCGGCGCAACTGGTGCCGGTCGGCCCGGAGGTGCGTTATCAACTGACCCCGGGCCTGGTGGCGCGGCACTGGGATCACGACAGTGTCGGTGCGCTGGTCGCCTCGCCGGCCAACCCGACCGGGACCATCCTCACTCGCGACGAACTCGCCGGTTTGTCTGCCGCGATCAAGCAACGGCATGGCCATTTGGTGGTCGACGAGATCTACCACGGCCTGACTTACGGTACCGATGCCGCCAGCGTTCTTGAAGTCGATGACAGCGCGTTCGTGCTCAACAGTTTTTCCAAGTATTTCGGCATGACCGGTTGGCGCCTCGGTTGGCTGGTGGCGCCGGAAGCGGCGGTCAGCGAACTGGAAAAACTCGCGCAAAACCTCTACATCAGCGCCCCGAGCATGGCCCAGCACGCTGCGTTGGCCTGCTTCGAACCGGCGACCATCAGCATTCTCGAAGAACGCCGCGCGGAGTTCGGCCGTCGTCGCGACTTCCTGCTGCCAGCCTTGCGTGAGCTCGGCTTCGGCATCGCCGTCGAACCTGAAGGCGCGTTCTATTTGTATGCCGATATCAGCCAGTTCGGCGGCGATGCCTTCGCGTTCTGCCGGCACTTCCTCGAAAACGAGCATGTAGCGATCACTCCGGGTCTGGATTTCGGGCGTTATCAGGCCGGGCACCACGTGCGGTTTGCCTACACACAAAGTCTGCCGCGTTTGCAGGAAGCGGTAGAGCGCATCGCGCGCGGCTTGAAGAGTTGGCAAGGCTGATGCGCTTTTCTCCTCCGCTCGAAGAAGGGCGTCTGATCCGTCGCTACAAGCGTTTTCTCGCCGATATCGAAACCGTTAGCGGCGAGTTGCTGACCATTCACTGCCCCAACACCGGCTCGATGCTCAATTGCCAGGTCGAGGGCGGGCAAGTCTGGTTCAGCCGCTCCAACGACCCGAAACGCAAATTGCCCGGCACCTGGGAAATCGGCGAAACCCCGCAAGGCCGGTTGTTTTGCGTGAACACCGGGCGCGCCAACGGTTTGATCGAAGAAGCGTTGCGTGCAGGCGTGATCAGCGAACTCAACGGCTTCACCGAACTCAGGCGCGAAGTGGCCTACGGACAGGAAAGCAGCCGTATCGACTTCCGCCTCGAGTACCCGAGCGGGCCGGCCTACGTCGAAGTCAAAAGTGTCACCTTGGGTTACGACGGCACGGCGGTGGCGGCATTCCCCGACGCGGTGACCCAGCGCGGCGCCAAGCATTTGCGCGAACTGGCGCATCTGGCCCGCGACGGGATTCGCGCGGTGCAGTTGTATTGCGTCAATCTCAGCGGCATCGAAGCCGTGCGTCCTGCCGAAGAAATCGATTCGGCCTACGCCGACGCGCTGCGTGAAGCGGTGGCGTGCGGGGTGGAAGTGCTGGCGTATGGCGTGCGTTTGAGCCACGAAGAGATGCTCGTGGATCGGCGCCTGGACGTGTTGCTCAACGGCTAAACGCTGACCCAGATGCCTTGCGCGTCTTCGCGGCAGGCCACCGCCGTCAGCGATTGCCCGGCGCACGGGCCGGAAACGCATTCGCCGTCCTCGATCAGAAACAGTGCGCCGTGGGTGGCGCACTGGATCAGGCTGTTGCTCTGGTCGAGAAACTGGTCCGGCGTCCATTCCAGGCTCACGCCACGGTGCGGGCAGCGGTTGAGATAGACGTAGACCTGAGCGCCACGGCGCACGGCGAAGAGCTTTTGCCCATCGATATCAAACCCGCGGCTGCTGGCGTCGGCCAATTCCTCGCTTCTGCAAAGAAACTTCATGTCTATCCTCAAATGTCGATGCGTGCTGTAGGACGCTTCCGAGCTTGACGTGCAAATGCAAACAATTATCAAATGGCCGCCCGCCCACGGGGCGCTCGCCGGATGCCGAGGATACTTGGCCTGCCCGCCGGATGCCCGGGAAAACCTTTCAAGGAAGCTGTTTATGCGCCTGAGTACCCGCGTCGTTGGCTTATGTGTCGGGCTGCTCGTCAGCCATCAGGCGACGGCGGCTGAGTTGCCGCAACGCTGGGTCAGTGCCGGCGGCGCCTTGTCGGAATGGGTCAGCGCGCTGGGCGGCGAGGAGAAACTGGTCGGCGTCGACACCACCAGCCAACATCCGCAGTCGCTGAAAACATTGCCGAGCATTGGCTATCAGCGCCAGTTGTCGGCGGAAGGCATCTTGAGCCTGCGCCCGCAAATTCTGGTAGGCACCGAAGAAATGGGCCCGCCGCCGGTACTGGCGCAAATTCGCAGCGCCGGGGTCGAGGTCGAATTGTTCTCCGCGAAACCGGATGTTTCAGCCTTGCAGGGCAACCTCACGCACCTAGGCAAATTGCTCGGCGCCGAGGATCAGGCCTCGCAAGCCTTCCAGCGTTATCAACAGCAACTCGATCAACAGCAATTCCGCGTCACCGAGGCGCAGCTTAAACACAAAGCCCCGGGCGTGTTGTTGTTGCTCGGGCACATGGGCGGCAAACCGATGATCGCCGGCAAGGACACCGCCGCCGATTGGCTGCTGCAACAGGCCGGTGGCCATAACCTGGCGACGCACACCGGTTACAAACCTTTTTCCAACGAATCGCTGGCCAGCCTCAATCCTGAAGTGCTGGTGTTCGCCGATCGCGCACTCACCGGCGAAGACGCTCGCGCAGCGCTGTTCAAGGAAAACCCGATCCTGTCCTCATCCCGCGCCGCCAAGGATGGACGCGTGATGGAACTTGACCCGACATTGTTGGTGGGCGGCTTGGGGCCACGGTTGCCCGAGGCGCTGAAAAAGCTGTCCGACGGCTTTTATCCCGGCGCGACCGACCAATGACCACGCTGGTCAAACCCCGCGCGTTGTTTATTGGCTTGAGTCTGCTGTTGTTGCTGGCGATCTGGTTGTCGTTGGCGCTGGGGCCGGTGAGCCTGCCGCTGCTCGATACCCTGCGCGCGGCGCTGCGGCTGATCGGTCTGCCGATTGCGCCGCAAGGGCTCGAGCAGGCTGAATTGATCCTCGGGCAAATTCGCCTGCCGCGCACTTTGCTCGGGCTCGCGGTCGGCGGCGTGTTGGCGCTGTCCGGGGTAGCGATGCAGGGCTTGTTTCGCAATCCGCTGGCCGATCCGGGATTGGTCGGCGTTTCCAGTGGCGCGGCGCTGGGCGCGGCGATCGCGATTGTCGGCGGCTCGGCGTTCGGCGGTTTGCCGGAAGCCTTCGGGCCGTATCTGCTGTCGTTGTGTGCGTTTATCGGCGGGCTCGGCGTGACCGCTTTGGTCTATCGGCTCGGGCGGCGTAACGGCCAGGCCAACGTTGCAACCATGTTGCTGGCCGGTATCGCGCTGACCGCGTTGGCCGGCTCGGCGGTGGGTTTGTTCACCTATCTGGCGGATGACGCAACGCTGCGCACGCTGACGTTCTGGAACCTTGGCAGCCTTAATGGCGCCAGTTATTCGCGGCTCTGGCCGTTGCTGTTGGTCACGGTTGGCGTTGCGCTGTGGTTGCCGCGCCGGGCGAAAGCGTTGAATGCATTGTTGCTCGGTGAGTCGGAGGCCGGTCACTTGGGCATTGATGTTGAACGGCTTAAACGTGAGCTGGTGTTTTGCACCGCGCTGGGCGTCGGCGCTGCGGTGGCAGCGGCGGGGATGATCGGGTTTGTCGGGCTGGTGGTGCCGCACTTGGTGCGCTTGCTCGCCGGGCCGGATCACCGGGTATTGCTGCCGGCCTCGTTGCTGGCCGGCGCGAGTTTGCTGCTGTTCGCCGATCTGGTGGCGCGTCTGGCGTTGGCGCCGGCCGAGTTGCCGATCGGCATTGTCACGGCGTTCATCGGCGCGCCGTTCTTTCTGTTTCTGTTGCTCAGGAAGCCTGCCTGATGTTGCGCACGGAAAACCTGATGATCCGCCGGGGCAGCAAAACCGTGCTCTCGGGCATCACCCTCGAACTCAAACCGGGCGAAGTGCTGGGCGTGCTCGGCCCCAACGGCGCCGGCAAAAGCACGTTGCTCGGGGCGTTGTGCGGCGAACTGTTGGCGGATGAAGGCCGCGTCTGGCTCGATGAGCGTGAGTTGCGCCACTGCACCGGCGTCGAGCGCGCGCAGCAACTGGCGGTGTTACCACAAGTGTCGACGCTGGATTTCGGCTTTCGTGTCGAGGAAGTGGTCGGCATGGGCCGTTTGCCTTATCAGAGCGGCCGCGTGCGCGACGCGCAAATTGTCGCCGCCGCATTGGGCGCTGCCGATGCCGGGCATCTGAGCGGTCGCAGCTATCTGGCGTTGTCCGGCGGCGAACGGCAACGCGTGCATCTGGCGCGAGTGTTGGCGCAACTGTGGCCGGGCGAAGCGGGGCAGACTTTGTTGCTGGACGAGCCAACGTCGATGCTCGATCCGTTGCACCAGCACACCACGTTGCAAGCCGTGCGCGAGTTCGCCGATCGTGGCGCCGCCGTGTTGGTGATCCTGCATGATCTGAATCTGGCGGCGCGTTATTGTGACCGTGTGTTGCTGCTCGAAGGCGGGCGCCCGGTAGCGCTGGATACGCCCGAGCAGGTGTTGCAACCGCAACTGCTGAAAGCGGTATTCGGTCTCGAAGTATTGGTGCAACCGCACCCGGAGCGTGGGCATCCGCTGATCATCGCCCGCTGAGCATTGCCACGAGGTGAGAACATGCGAGGGATTTTGCTGTTGGCGGCATTGTTGCTGAGTGCTTGTCAGCATGTTGCGGCGCCGCCGCCAATCACTGGGGAGATTCGCGATCTGCGCAATGGTCGGTCACTGACGGCGCAGGAGTTGCTCGCGCGATTGGCCAGATCTGAGCGGCTGATCGTCGGCGAGCAACATGACAATCGCGATCACCATCAACTGCAATTGTGGCTGCTGCAAGCGATGGGGCAGCGCCGTCCGCAAGGCAGTTTGTTGCTGGAAATGCTCACGCCCGATCAACAACCCCGCGTCGATGCGGTGCGCCGCGCGCCAACCCTGCCGAATGATTTGCCCGGTGCGCTGGCCTGGCAATCGGGTTGGGACTGGGATTTGTACGGGCCGATTGTGCGGTTTGCGCTGGGCCAGCCGTATCCGTTACTGGCGGCCAATCTGGATAACTCGCAAATGCGTGCCTTTTATAAGCAGCCGCTGATGTTGAGCGGGGCGCGTTCCAATGCGCCGGCGGTGAAGGAGGTATTGCTGGAGCAGATCAGCGAATCGCATTGTGGCCTGCTGCCCAAATCGCAGATGCCGGCAATGCTCGCGGTGCAGCAGCAACGTGACCGGCGCATGGCCGAGCGTTTGATCGCTGCGCCGATGCCGTCGCTGTTATTCGCCGGTGCTTACCATGCGCGCAAAGACGTAGGCGTGCCGCTGCATGTGCTCGACCTCGGCGAGCGTGAAGCGCCGACGGTGTTGCTGCTGGCGGAGCGCGGCAGCCAGGTGACGCCGGCGATGGCCGATTACGTCTGGTTCACCCCGGCCACCCCGGCGCAGGACTATTGCGCGCAGATGCGTGAGCAAACGGCCAAGTAGCCTTTCACCGCTTGTTACCGGACGGTAAATCGCAGGCAAAAAAAGACCCGGCAAGAGCCGGGTCAAATAACCGTGATTAGCCTGATGAGGAGATAATCTGAGAGTCCGAACCAAGGGCTTTTCAGAATATCGACCAGTCTCGCGACCAGTTGTGATAATCATAGCGATTCTCATTACCAAGTCAACCGCTGATTCTTCATTTATTTGCCGATGGCTTAAAAGCCCCGTGATCATTGGGCTTTAGCCAGTTTCTTCAGCGAACTCAGCTGGGTGACTTGCTGGTTCAACAACTCGATTCGCCGCGCCATGCTCTCGATCAAGCTGTGAGCGATCTTCGGATTGCTCTGCGTCAGGCTGAGAAATTGATCCTTGGGAATCAGCATCACTGTGCTCGGTTCGCAGGTGATCACACTGGCGCTGCGCTTCTCGCCAGTGAACACCGCCATCGCCCCGAAAATCTCATCCTTGGGTACATCGCCGACCTTGTGTCCGTCGACAAAGGCCTCGGCGTGGCCGCTGATGATGACGAATACATGGTCTGCCACATCGCCCTGATGGATCAGCACTTCGCCGCTGGCAACGCGTTTGAAACCATTGCTGCTGCGAAACTCCGGCGGCTTCAGGCGCGCGACCGCGTCGGACAGCAGGGCGGTCTGGCCCAGCAGGTATTGCAGGAATAACTCCGCACGCCCGGTGTCGGCATAAATATGCTGGAACACATCTGCGCGCGCGTAGGGAAGCAGCGACAGCGGCCCGTCGCTGCGCAGGCGCCAATACGGCCATTCGACGTCCTGGCGCAGACCGAGCAGATCACCTTCATGCAGGTAAAACAGCGCGCGTTCTTCGATGCAGCCGTGGAGCAATCCACTGTCGAGCAAAAACAGCTGATCGTCGGGCAGCAGTGTGGCGAGGTCATCGACCGCCGCAAACGCCAGAGCCGGGCCACAGGGCGATAAACCCTCCAGTAAGCGCGAAGGCAGATGTTGCAGGCGATTGATCAATGTGTCGGCGTAAGCCGGTTGTTCCCCGAGCAGGTACATGGCGATGGCGCCTGTTCAATTCTTGTGGCGTGAGGAGATCGCTTCGAGTTGTTTGTTCAGGGCTTCCTTGCGTTCAGCGGGGATGTCGTTCCAGTGCACGTCCATCAAGGCGCCTTCGATCGCATACAGCAACACCTTCGACGCCCGAAACCCGCGCGTGCGCACGGCGCGATAAGCGTCCACCGCCCCCAGGCGGCGCAAGTCCGAAGCGCTGTGGATGCCCACGGCGTGCAGCCACTGTGCCGACGTCTTGCCCAGATTCTTCAGGTGTTGCAGTTCATCATTCATCAAGCCTCCTTGCGACGGCCGAATGGTGGGTGGGCGAGCCTTTGAGGAGTGTAGCCATCAGTAGGAAAAGCGTGATTGTTTGGTCGCTTTTGTCGCAAAAGCTTCTAAGAAGGGGAGTTTTGACGCGTAGGAGGATTCTGCGGACGCAGGAAGGGAGGGCAAAGCAATCCCCCTGTAGGAGTGAGCCTGCTCGCGAAAGCGCCGTGTCAGCCAACATGCATGTTGAATGCTGAACCGCTTTCGCGAGCAGGCTCGCTCCTACAAGGATTGCGTTGTAGCGGGGGATATCAGCGAGTGCGATAGCGCAGGCGTGTACCGAAATTCATCGACATCAGGATTTCGTCAGCCCTCAGCTCGGGCGGAAAATAGGCGCCGGAGATTTGCGCATGCGCCAGGCTTGCGCCTTCCAGCGATGCGTTGCGAAAGTCGATGCCGCGCAAGTCAGCGGATCGGAAGTAGGCGTCGGTGAAGTCGATGCCGTCAGCGTTCAACTCACGCAGGTCGAGCCCACGGAAATCGCCACCGACCATATCGATCGGGCCGTCCGCCGGGCGTTCGTTGTTAAAACCTGTGATGTCGTCTTTGTGCAGCAAGGCATAAAGCGGGGTGTCGAGAAGTTTCGGCTGGCTCATGTCACATCACCTGTTGGTTTTATGACGCCAGTATAGTGCCACTATTTGACGGCCGTGAAGCCAGAGCAGGCTCCACGGTCGAAATAGTTTCTTACAGACCTGGCATGCGCTGACGGATCTGCGCGACGACGGTGTCGAGGGTCCCGCTTTCGTTGGTCTGAACACGTTTGCTGCAGAGAATCTCGGCCGGCGTCAGCGCTTCACGGCTGGCTTGCTGGTCAGCGATAACGGCCAGATTGGCGTCGGACGGGTCCTGTTTGTCGGCCTGACGCAGCGCCAGCCAGGTTTCGATCACAGCTTGCGGCGCGTTGCAGTCGAGAATCAGGAACGGCGCGCCGGTGGCCTCGGCAATCTTCGCCGCGCCGTCACGCTGCTCGCGTTTGAGGTAAGTCGCATCGATCACCACCGGGAAACCGGCGTGCAGGATCACTGCGGCGATTTCATGCAGGCGCGCGTACGTCTTGGCGCTGGCGTCGGCGCTATAGATGCCGGCGTGCGGATCGTTCTGTACGGTTTGCTCGCCAAACAGGCGCTTGCGTTCAACGTCGGAACGCAGACGAATCGCGCCCAGCGCTTCGACCAGACGCATGGCCACGCGGCTTTTGCCGACTGCCGATACGCCGTGGGTAATTGCCAGGAAACGCGAAGGAATGGTGCTGTAGCTTTCGGCCAGGTTCGCGTAGTTGCGGTACTGACGCAGGGTGGTGGCGCGCTGCACCGGATCGGCTTCGGCCGGCATGCTGAACAGGCTGACTTTGGCGCGGACAAGCGCGCGATAGGCTTTATAGAAGTTCAGCACTTCGAGGCCCTGGTAATCGCCGGTCAGCTCTAGGTACTGGCTGATGAAACGCCGCGCCAGGCTTTTCAAACCACGGTCTTCGAGGTCCATCGCGAGGAAACCGGTGTCGGCGTAAACATCGGTAAAGCGGAACGGCTCGTTGAATTCGATGCAGTCGAAAATCACCACGTTGCCGTCGATGACGGTGGCGTTGCCCAAATGAATGTCGCCATGACATTCGCGGGTAAAACCATCGGCCTTGCGCTGGGCGAACAGTGGCTTGAGGCGTTCGAAGCTGCTTTCGGCCCAGGCTTGCAAGGCGTCGAGTTGCTGCAGATCAGCTTTGTCGCTGAGGAACGGGCGGATCTGCTCGAAGTTCTGCCGCACTGGCGCCATCACGCTGTCCGGGGTGCCGGCGTCGTGTTCGGCCGGGACTTTCGGCGCAGTGAGGTGGAAGTGAGCGATTTGCGCGGCCATCTCGTCGATGTGCGCGGTGGTCAGTTCGCCGTTGGCTTGCAGGGTGCTGAGCAATTGGCTTTGCGGGAACTGACGCATTTTCAGCATGAAATCGAGCGCTGGGCCATCGCCGCCAATCTGCGGGGCCTCGGCGCTGCCGGTGATTGGCAACACTTCCAGATACAAATCATTGGTCAAGCGCTGGTTCAAACGCAGCTCTTCGCCACAGAAATGCTCGCGGGCGTCGACGTTGGTGAAGTCCAGAAAGCCGAAATTCACCGGTTTCTTCACTTTATAAGCAAACGGGCCTGTGAGGATGACCCAGGAAATGTGGGTCTCGATAACCTGGAACCCGTCGACGGGATGCGGGTAGAGGGCCGGGTTTTGCAGGGCGGCGATCAGGGACTGGCTCACAGGCGATCCTTCAAAGTGGGAGAAATTTCAAGGTCGCCATTATGGCCGCAAGTCCGCCTGACGCAAACCTCGGAGGGCTCCTGTTGAGGATGAATAAAGTGCGTATAATCCGCCGCCATGACTCGTACTCGATCCCCTCGCAGCAAAAAAAAACCACCTTCCAAGGGCATGAGCCCCTGGCTGAGCTGGGCCATTAAACTCAGCCTGGTCGGCCTCGTCGTGCTCGCCGGGTTCGCGGTGTACCTCGACGCGATTGTCCAGGAGAAGTTTTCCGGCAAGCGCTGGACCATTCCGGCCAAGGTTTACGCACGGCCGCTGGAATTGTTCACCGGGCAGAAGCTCAGCAAGGAAGACTTCCTTACCGAACTCGATGCCTTGGGCTATCGCCGCGAAGCCGTGAGCAACGGCCCCGGCGCGGCGGCGGTCAGCGGCAATACCGTCGACCTGAACACCCGTGGCTTCCAGTTTTATGAAGGCCTGGAAAAAGCTCAGCCGGTGCGCGTGCGCTTCTCCGGCGATTACGTGGCCGAGCTGTCCGCGACCAACGGCTCGAAGCTTTCGGTGGTACGCCTGGAACCGCTGATGATCGGCGGGATTTATCCGAAAAACCTCGAAGACCGGATTCTGATCAAGATCGATCAGGTGCCGCCGTACCTGCTCGAAACGCTGGTCGCGGTGGAAGATCGGGATTTCTACAGTCACTGGGGCGTGTCGCCGAAGTCGATTGCCCGCGCCGTTTATGTGAACACCTCGGGCGGCAAGATGACCCAGGGCGGCAGTACGCTGACGCAACAATTGGTCAAGAATTTCTACCTGACCAGCGAACGCAGCCTGACCCGCAAACTCACCGAAGCCATGATGGCGATGCTGCTGGAGCTGCATTACGACAAACGCGAAATTCTTGAGGCTTACCTCAACGAAGTGTTTGTCGGCCAGGACGGTCAGCGTGCGGTGCACGGTTTTGGTCTGGCCAGCCAGTTCTTCTTCGGCCAACCGTTGTCCGAGCTGAAATTGCACCAAGTGGCGTTGCTGGTGGGCATGGTCAAAGGGCCGTCCTATTACAACCCGCGACGCAATCCTGAGCGCGCGCTGGAACGACGCAATCTGGTGCTCGACGTGCTTGAGCAGCAAGGCGTCGCTTCGGTCGAACAAGTGGCGGCGGCGAAAGCCATGCCGCTGGGCGTGACCACGCGCGGCAAGCTCGCGGACAGCTCGTTTCCGGGCTTCATCGATCTGGTCAAACGGCAATTGCGCGATGACTATCGCGACGAAGACTTGACCGAAGAAGGCTTGCGGATTTTCACCAGTTTCGATCCGATTCTGCAGATGAAAGCCGAGGCCTCGGTGAACGACACCTTTAAACGCCTGGCCGGGCGCAAGGGTTCGGATGACGTCGAAGCAGCGATGGTCGTGACCAACCCGGAAACCGGTGAAGTCCAAGCCATGATCGGCAGCCGTCAGGCGAGTTTCGCCGGGTTCAACCGGGCGCTCGACGCGGTACGGCCGATTGGTTCTTTGATCAAACCGGCGGTGTATCTGACGGCGCTTGAGAAACCGAGCCAATACAGTTTGACCAGTTGGCTGTCGGACGACGCTTTCTCGGTGAAGGGTGCGGATGGGCAAGTCTGGAAACCGCAGAACTACGATCGTCGCTCCCACGGCACAGTGTTCCTGTATCAGGGGCTGGCGCATTCGTACAACTTGTCGACCGCGCGTCTCGGCCTGGAGCTGGGCGTGCCGAACGTCCTCAAGACCTTGGCGCGACTGGGTGTGACGCGGGAATTCCCGGCGTTCCCGTCGATGCTGTTGGGCGCGGGCGCCTTGACGCCGATGGAAGTGGCGACGATGTATCAGACCCTGGCCAACGGCGGTTTTAATACGCCGATGCGCGGGATTCGCAGTGTTCTCACTGCGGAAGGCGAGCCGCTCAAGCGTTATCCGTTCCAGATTCAGCAGCGTTTTGACCCGGCGTCGATTTTCCTGATCCAGAGCGCGATGCAGCGGGTTATGCGTGAAGGCACCGGCAGTTCGGTTTACAACGTGTTGCCGAAAACCCTGACGCTGGCGGGCAAGACCGGCACCAGTAACGATTCGCGTGACAGCTGGTTCGCCGGTTTCAGTCAGGATCTGCTGGCGGTGGTGTGGTTGGGCCGCGACGATAACGGCAAGACGCCGTTCACCGGCGCCACCGGCGCCTTGCAGGTCTGGACCAGTTTCATGCGCAAAGCCGATCCGCTGCCGCTGGACATGCCGCAACCGGACAACATCGTGCAGGCGTGGGTAGATTCGCGCACCGGGCAAGGCTCTGATGCCGGTTGCCCAGGTGCGGTGCAGATGCCGTATATTCGCGGCAGCGAACCGCCTCCCGGCGCAGCTTGCGGTGGCGAAAGCCCTGCTTCCGGCGAAACGGTGATGGATTGGGTCAAGGGCTGGATGAATTAAGCAAAGAGGGTTTCAAGTGAACAAGTGGTTGATTCCAGCGGTTACCGCCGTAGCTTTGCTCAGCGGTTGTTCCAGCGTACAGCGCGGTTCGATCCCGGTTGTGGACTCCGGCAGCGCGGTGTCGAACAGTGAGCGGATTTCGGCGAATGGCGGTTTCCGTCAGACCACCGTGAAACGTCCTGCGCAAGGCCAGACCCAGGCGATCCCGCAAGGTGATACCGGTGTGGTGGTGATGGTGCCGGGCGGCGGCGCAGTCAGTTCGGCGCCGATCAGCACTTCGCCGATCACTCCGGGGCCGATCACTCCAGGTCCGATTGATACTTCGCCGGTGCAATCGGCGCCGGTCAATCAGGGCAGCTACAGCATGCCATCGACGCCGAGCGGGATTCCTTCGGCGAGCAGCGGCGGCGGTTTGTCGGCCGACGAGCAACTGGACGGTCCGGTACTCGCGTTGCTCACCACCGCTCAACAGCAACAGGCCGGTGGCGACCTGAATGGCGCGTCTTCGAGCCTGGAACGTGCCCAGCGTGTGGCCCCGCGTGAGCCGCAAGTGCTTTATCGCCTGGCGCAGGTGCGCATGGCTCAAGGTGATGCGCCGCAAGCCGAGCAATTCGCTCGTCGCGGTCTGACGTTCGCCAGTGGCCGCCCGGATCTGCAGGCCAACCTGTGGGAATTGATCGCTCAGGCGCGTGAGAAACAGGGCGATTCCGCCGGCGCCGCATTGGCCCGTCAGAAGGCCAAGGTTGCGCTGTGATGGACGCACGTTTCCCCAGGATTGCCGAGCAGTTGTTGCTGATCGAACGCGAGTTGCGGATTCAGGGCTGGTGGGATGACGTCGCGCCGAGCGCTGAAGCGTTGTCGAGTGTCGAGCCGTTCGCGGTCAACACGCTGGACTTCGAGCAGTGGCTGCAATGGATTTTCCTGCCGCGCATGAAGGCGATCCTCGAACAGGATCTGCCATTGCCCAATGCCTCGGGCATTCAGGAAATGGCCGAAATGGTCTTCGCCGCGCGTGATGTGCAGGGCAAGGATCGGCAGTTGCAGGTGTTGCTCAAAGAGTTCGACCTGCTGATCACCGCGTCGCGCTAACGACGCGAACCCTGTAGGAGCAAAGCTTGCTCGCGAAAGCTGTTTCACGTTCAGCACATGTGTTGACGGCTGAATCGCTATCGCGAGCAAGCTTTGCTCCTACAGGTTTTTTATAGGCAGTTATTGGCAATTATCGGCAATCTGCTTCTGCGCCTCGATGATGCGCTCCTGCCGCGTCTGGTCAGTCAGGCGGCGCATCTCGCCATCAACCTCTTCCCGTAGTCGTGGATTGTTCTGCAACTGCGCAAGGTTCGTCCGCGCCTGTTCGCAGAACACTTTGAGCTGCGCCTGCTGCTCAGCCACCTGCTTTTTCACAGTCTTGTCGATGCCTTGCTGGTCGCCAATCACGTTGCTGTTGGCCGGCGCACTCGGTTTGCTCGCCGGCGCGGCGGGCGTTACCACCGTAGTGGAGGGCTGGCCCTGCGGCGGCTGCGCGTCAAAGTGCGTAACGCCCTGGGCGTCCACCCATTTATAGATCTGCGCCGCCATGGTCATCGGGCTCAGGGTGAGCAGCAAACTGGCGGTGATGAAAAAGGTACGCATGCCATTTCCTTGTCAGAAGTTGCGCAATTGAAGCTAACACACATGGGGTTTACGGGTTTTTTCTTGCGTTCTCATGTGCTTACTCACAATAAAGCACATAGACGGCTTGACTTGCAGAGGACGAAACAGAAGAATCCAAAGTCCGCTGTAGAGGGACTGCCAGAAGCAGACCCACTCGGCAGATCATGAGGCGCATACCCGCGCCGACCTGTTACACCCGCAACGCGTTACCTCGCGCTGGGTGGGAAAGCCCCGCAACACTTGGGACGATCCCAATACTTGCTCAGTCAGTGCTGACGTAGTCGGCGACCACCGTCGCTCATGCTCTGCCGAGAAGTAAACCTATTAAGACCCGTCCTCTTGTGAGTGGACGGTATTCTGGCGTTTTAGAGGTGAACAACGTGGAGCTTTTATCTGGCGGTGAGATGCTCGTCCGCTTTTTGCGTGACGAAGGCGTCAAATATATCTACGGGTACCCCGGTGGTGCTCTTCTTCATGTCTACGATGCCCTGTTCAAAGAACCGGAAGTGACCCACATCCTGGTTCGCCATGAACAAGCGGCTACCCATATGGCTGACGGCTATGCCCGTGCCACCGGTAAAGCCGGCGTGGTACTGGTGACTTCCGGTCCTGGCGCAACCAATGCCATTACCGGGATCGCCACTGCTTATATGGACTCCATTCCGATGGTGATCATTTCCGGCCAGGTGCCTAGCACCATGGTTGGCACCGACGCGTTCCAGGAAACCGACATGATCGGTATCTCCCGGCCGATCGTGAAGCACAGCTTCATGATCAAGCACGCCTCGGAAATCCCGGAAGTCATGAAGAAGGCGTTCTACCTGGCGCAGTCCGGTCGTCCGGGCCCGGTCGTGGTCGATATCCCGAAAGACATGACCAACCCGGCCGAGAAGTTCGAATACATCTTCCCGAAAAAAGCCAAGCTGCGTTCCTACAGCCCGGCCGTTCGCGGTCACTCGGGGCAAATCCGCAAGGCTGCAGAAATGCTCCTCGCGGCCAAGCGTCCAGTGATGTACGCCGGCGGCGGCGTGATTCTCGGGGGTGGCTCCGCGCCGCTGACCGAATTGGCGAAGATGCTCAACCTGCCAGTGACCAACACGCTGATGGGCCTGGGTGCCTACCCTGGCACCGACCGCCAGTTCATCGGCATGCTCGGCATGCACGGCAGCTACACCGCCAACCTGGCGATGCACCACGCTGACGTGATCCTTGCAGTCGGCGCGCGTTTCGATGACCGCGTGATCAACGGCCCGGCGAAGTTCTGCCCCAACGCCAAGATCATTCACATCGACATCGACCCGGCTTCGATCTCCAAGACCATCAAGGCTGACGTTCCTATTGTCGGCCCGGTGGAAAGTGTCCTGAGCGAAATGGTCGCGATCCTCAAGGAAATCGGCGAGACCCCGAACAAGGACTCGGTTGCCAGTTGGTGGAAGCAAGTTGACGAGTGGCGCGGTGACCGCGGCCTGTTCCCTTACGACAAGGGCGACGGCAGCATCATCAAGCCGCAGACCGTGGTCGAAACCCTCTGCGAAGTGACCAAGGGCGATGCCTATGTTGCTTCCGACGTGGGCCAGCACCAGATGTTCGCGGCGCAGTACTACACGTTCAACAAGCCGAACCGCTGGATCAACTCCGGTGGCCTGGGCACCATGGGCTTCGGTTTCCCGGCGGCCATGGGCATCAAGCTGAGCTTCCCGGATGCCGACGTCGTCTGCGTGACGGGCGAGGGCAGCATCCAGATGAATATTCAGGAACTGTCTACCTGTCTGCAATATGGCTTGCCGGTGAAAATCGTCATCCTGAACAACGGTGTTCTGGGTATGGTTCGCCAGTGGCAAGACATGAGCTACGGCAGCCGCCACTCGCACTCCTACATGGAATCGTTGCCCGACTTCGTCAAGTTGGCGGAGGCCTATGGCCACGTCGGCATGCGCATCACCGATTCGAAAGAATTGAAGTCGAAGATGGAGGAAGCGTTCGCCATGAAGGATCGCCTGGTGGTGCTCGATATTTCGGTCGACACCAGTGAGCACGTCTACCCGATGCAGATCAAAGACGGCTCCATGCGCGATATGTGGCTGAGCAAGACGGAGCGTACTTAATCATGCGGCACATTATTTCCTTGCTTCTGGAAAACGAACCCGGCGCTCTGTCTCGTGTAGTCGGCCTGTTCTCGCAGCGCAACTACAACATCGAAAGCCTGACCGTGGCACCGACCGAAGACCCGACATTGTCGCGTCTGACGCTGACCACGGTTGGGCATGACGAAGTGATCGAGCAGATCACCAAGAACCTCAACAAGTTGATCGAAGTGGTCAAGTTGGTCGACCTCTCGGAGAGTGCTCACATCGAGCGCGAACTGATGCTGGTCAAGGTCAAGGCGACTGGCGCCCAGCGCGCCGAGATCAAACGCACTACCGATATTTACCGTGGGCAGATCGTCGATGTCAGCGCCAGCGTTTATACCGTTCAACTGACCGGTACCAGCGACAAGCTCGACAGCTTCATTCAGTCCATCGGCACCGCATCGATTCTGGAAACCGTCCGTAGCGGCGTAACCGGTATCGCCCGCGGCGACAAAGTACTCAGCATCTAAACGAAATTAGTGAATGGCCTGAACGGCCTGGATATATAGGGGAATTTCATGAAAGTTTATTACGAAAAAGACTGCGACCTGTCGATCATCCAGGGCAAGAAAGTTGCCATCATCGGTTACGGTTCCCAGGGCCACGCTCAAGCGTGCAACCTGAAAGACTCCGGCGTTGACGTTACTGTCGGTCTGCGTAAAGGTTCGGCCACTGTTGCCAAAGCCGAAGCTCACGGCCTGAAAGTGACTGACGTTGCGTCCGCTGTTGCTGCTGCCGACCTGGTCATGATCCTGACCCCGGATGAGTTCCAGTCCGCGCTGTACAAGAACGAAATCGAGCCGAACATCAAGAAAGGCGCCACCCTGGCCTTCTCCCACGGCTTCGCGATCCACTACAACCAGGTTGTTCCGCGCGCTGACCTCGACGTGATCATGATCGCGCCGAAAGCCCCGGGCCACACCGTGCGTTCCGAGTTCGTCAAGGGCGGCGGTATCCCTGACCTGATCGCTATCTATCAGGACGCTTCGGGCAACGCCAAAAACGTTGCACTGTCCTACGCTGCCGGCGTTGGCGGCGGCCGTACCGGCATCATCGAAACCACCTTCAAGGACGAGACCGAAACCGACCTGTTCGGCGAACAAGCCGTTCTGTGCGGCGGTACCGTTGAACTGGTAAAAGCCGGTTTCGAGACCCTGGTTGAAGCTGGCTACGCGCCGGAAATGGCCTACTTCGAATGCCTGCACGAACTGAAGCTGATCGTTGACCTCATGTACGAAGGCGGTATCGCCAACATGAACTACTCGATCTCCAACAACGCTGAATACGGCGAGTACGTGACCGGCCCGGAAGTGATCAACGCCGAATCCCGTCAGGCCATGCGCAACGCCCTGAAACGTATTCAGGACGGCGAATACGCCAAAATGTTCATCAGCGAAGGCGCAACCGGCTACCCTTCGATGACCGCCAAGCGTCGTAACAACGCCGCTCACGGTATCGAAATCATCGGCGAGCAACTGCGCTCCATGATGCCGTGGATCGGTGCCAACAAGATCGTCGACAAAGCCAAAAACTAAGTCGCAGTCTTGTACGGAAAACGCGGCCTAGGCCGCGTTTTTTCGTTTGGATCGCCGGTTCTGGTATAAAGCTGCATCGTTTGCGGCCGAACCGTGGTCGCAGACACCTGTCGAAACTTTCCACCCTGTTGCAAGGTAATGTCCATGAGCGAACGTCCCGAAGAGCCAAACCAGGCTCCTGACGCCGAAAGTCTGCTGCCCATCGATGAACACATCGAGGAAGGGCATGACGCTGAAGGCCGTAAAGTCCGGCATCGTGGTATCTATCTTCTGCCGAATCTGTTCACCACTGCGAACCTCTTCGCAGGGTTCTATTCCATCATCAACTCGATGAGTGCCCAGGCTGCCTTGAGCGCCGGCGATTCGGTCAATGCGAGCAAATATTTTGCCTTCGCCGCGATCGCGATTTTCGTCGCCATGGTGCTCGACGGCCTCGATGGCCGGGTTGCGCGCATGACCAACACCCAAAGCGCCTTCGGTGCCGAGTACGACTCGCTGTCGGACATGGTTGCCTTCGGCGTCGCGCCGGCCTTGCTGGCATTCGGCTGGGCCTTGGGTGACATGGGCAAGGTCGGCTGGATGGTCGCCTTCATTTATGTCGCGGGCGCGGCGTTGCGTCTGGCCCGGTTCAACACCCAGGTCGGTACCGCTGACAAGCGCTACTTCATTGGCCTGGCCAGTCCGGCGGCGGCAGGTGTTGTTGCGGGGATTGTCTGGGCATTCAGCGATTACGGCATCCAGGGTTCGAAAATGTCGTTCCTGGTGGCGTTGATGGTCGCGGCCGCAGGCATGCTGATGGTCAGCAATATCAAGTACAACAGCTTCAAGGAGCTGGACTTGAAGGGCCGCGTGCCGTTCGTGGCGATCCTCGCAGTCGTGCTGGTGTTTGCCGTGGTCTTCAGTGATCCGCCGCGCATTCTGCTGCTGGTGTTTCTCGGCTACGCGGCGTCTGGTCCGGTTCAATACCTGTTACGTCTTCGTCGACATAAAAGCGCGTAATTTCCCTGATACTCTGCAGTCTATTGGTGCATCTGCCCTCCAATACTGCGGAGTAGTCATGCTGATCAAAATCCCCAAAGCGTCCGACTGCCATGAGTCGGACGTGACGCCTGAATCCATTTATCTCTCTCGTCGCCATGTGCTCGGTGCTGCCGTGGCCGGCCTCGCCGTGAGCAGCCTGCCGCGTTGGGCGCAAGCCGACGATGCGGCGCGTTATGCCGATGTCGAGCCGGGCAAGGCGCCTTCCTGGTTTGCCGATAAGCTTTCTTCGACCAAATGGGGCGCGGTCAACGTCAAGGATGAGGCGATCACGCCGTTCAAGGACGCGACCCACTACAACAACTTCTATGAGTTCGGCACCGACAAGGGTGACCCGGCCGCCAACGCTGGCGCGCTGAAAACCGAGCCGTGGAGTGTGGTCATCGACGGGGAAGTGGGTAAGCCGGGGCGCTACGCGCTCGAAGACTTCATGAAACCTTATCAACTGGAGGAGCGAATCTATCGCCTGCGCTGCGTTGAGGCGTGGTCGATGGTAATTCCGTGGATCGGTTTCCCGATCTCGGCGTTGCTCAAGCAAGTTGAGCCAACCTCCAGCGCCAAATACATTCGCTTCGAAACGCTGGAAGACTCGAAAAGCATGCCGGGGCAGCGCTCTGGTTTTGCCCTGATCGACTGGCCTTATGTCGAAGGGTTGCGTCTGGATGAGGCGATGAACCCGTTGGCCATTCTGGCGGTGGGCATGTACGGCCGCGAGTTGCCAAATCAGAATGGTGCGCCGCTGCGTTTGGTAGTGCCGTGGAAGTATGGGTTCAAGAGCATCAAATCGATCGTTCGCATCAGTCTCGTCAGCGAACAACCGAAGACGACATGGCAGAGCATTGCCGCGGATGAGTATGGTTTTTATGCGAACGTGAATCCCACGGTCGATCATCCGCGCTGGACTCAGGCGCGCGAGCGTCGTTTGCCGAGTGGTCTGTTTAAACCGAATGTGCGCGATACCCAGATGTTCAATGGTTACTCAGACGAAGTCGCTTCTTTATATGCAGGTCTCGATTTGCGGAAGAACTATTGATGCGTTTCGCGTTTTGGCGGGTTTTTGTCTTTATAGCTATCGCGGTCTGGCCGCTTGTTTGGTTGTATCAAGCCTGGGCGGATGTGCTCGGGCCAGACCCGGGCAAGGTATTGGTTGATCGCTTGGGGTTGGGCACGCTTGTCCTTTTGTTGATTACGCTAAGCATGACGCCGCTGCAGAAGCTCACCGGTTGGGCGGGGTGGATTGCTGTCCGGCGCCAGTTGGGGTTGTGGTGTTTTGCGTATGTGTTCCTGCACTTGTGCGGGTATACGGCGTTCATTCTCGGCTTTGACTGGTCGCAATTGGGCGTGGAGCTGCGCAAGCGGCCGTACATTATCGTCGGGGCGCTGGCGTTTCTCTGTTTGCTGGCGTTGGCAGTGACGTCCAATCGCTACAGTCAGCGGCGCCTGGGTACACGCTGGAAGAAACTGCATCGCCTCGTTTATGTGATTCTCGGGCTCGGTTTGCTGCATATGTTGTGGATCGTTCGCGCGGACCTCAAGGAATGGGCTGTTTATGCTTCTATAGGTGCGTTGCTGATGCTGCTGCGTCTGCCGCCCGTAGCGCGGCGAATCCCGCGTTTAATAGGTAAGAAGCCTGCTTCGGCGAGAAAGGCGTAATTAGGGCTTGACGGCAGAATCTGGAAGTCTATAATTCGCCCCACTTCCGGCGCAGTCGAAACGGAAAACTCCTTGGTAAACAATGAGTTACGCAGGTTTCGGCAGTGGGTTGCTTCAGTTCATCGAAGCGCGAAAGGGGGTTGAAAAAGAGGGGTTGACAGCAGCGAGTAACGCTGTAGAATTCGCCTCCCGCTAACGAGAGATCGAAAGCGCAAGTGGTTGAAGTTGTTGAAGAAATCTTCGAAAACTTCTGAAAATAACCACTTGACAGTAACTGGCGCTGCTGTAGAATGCGCGCCTCGGTTGAGACGAAAGATCTTAACCAACCGCTCTTTAACAACTGAATCAAGCAATTCGTGTGGGTGCTTGTGGGGTCAGACTGATAGTCAACAAGATTATCAGCATCACAAGTTACTCCGCGAGAAATCAAAGATGTAACCAACGATTGCTGAGCCAAGTTTAGGGTTTCTTAAAAACCCAAAGATGTTTGAACTGAAGAGTTTGATCATGGCTCAGATTGAACGCTGGCGGCAGGCCTAACACATGCAAGTCGAGCGGTAGAGAGAA